>CADBMW010000302.1 GCA_902795855.1 uncultured Lachnospiraceae bacterium | reverse complement strand
CCTGGCTTGTTGATAAGGTCTGTAACACCCTGAACACCCTGCTGAAGAACTTCGTCTGCCTTCTTAAGAGCATCCGGAATACTTGTTCTCTTATCACATATCTGAAGAAGCTTATCATTTGGAATGACGATAAGTGTATCTACATTCTCACGAAGCTTTGCTATACCATTTATTGCATTTGCCATACGAGGCTTACCCTCGAATGAGAAAGGCTTGGTTACTACACCAACTGTAAGTATTCCAAGATTCCTTGCTATCTCTGCTACTATTGGAGCTGCACCAGTTCCGGTACCACCACCCATACCGCATGTTACAAATACCATGTCGGCATCTTTAATGATATCGTTAATCTCTTCTCTGTTCTCTTCGACAGAACTTGCTCCGATCTCAGGCTTTGCTCCGGCACCAAGTCCCTTAGTGAGCTTTTCACCTATCTGAATCTTTGTTGTAGCTCTGCTGAGTGATAAAACCTGTTTATCAGTGTTGATAGCTATCAGCTCCACACCTTCAACATTCTCATCAATCATTCTGTTAACTGCGTTGTTACCTGCTCCCCCGACTCCTATAACCAGAATTCTAGCAGGGTTCTTTTCATCGTTTGATTTTATTTCAAGCAAGGTCCCTTCCTCCTTAATAAAAATACATGTTTAAATGTTGTATAATTATATAAACTACATATAAAAATACACTTATAGCATTATCCTATATAGTTTATAAAACTTTTGAAGAAAAATCAAGCAGAATTATGTAAATTAAATCATATTCTTACTATCTTATCTCACCTTAAAACTTGCAGTGGAATTCTCTGAGTCAAATTCCTTCATGTAAAGCACTCCGCTTTTACCCTCCAGCTCGCTGAGGATACTGCCCAGATTCATCATCTGAATTGCAAGATTATTACCATTTCCAAGCTCGATTTCTATATTCTCATGTCTCAGTATTATCTCGGAATCCATGGTAAATTCAATTCCCTGAATTGAAAGATCGTATTTGTCAATCAGCTGGGTTATGGTAAGAATACTGTCAAAACGCTTTTTGTTTTCTATAGGAAGTTCTTCCCCCAGCTGCCAGCTGTTTATGTTTATACCTTTGATGTATGGTACATTATCATATTTATCTTTGGAGGTTTCCAGAACTACTCCGTCGCGGTCGAAATATACATAGCTTTCCATATATTCCAGACATCCTGCCACTGACTTTTCGTAAACATCCACACTTACAGTATTTTTATTTACATAGTCAAAAGACAGCTTAGTGACAAATGGAATATCATCTATAGGCTTTACCTTGTTCTGAATATAAAGAACAAGGGTATTGTTCATGATCATACGTTCCTGTATCGCCTCCCGGATTGTATCCTCGGAGGAAAGAACGCAGCCATTTACCTTTATGGTCTTTATATTAAATGTACTCAGATAATAAAGTGTGCCCACAAGAAACAGGACAACAACACTTATGATTATTTTTTTTCTCATTTTTCACTTTACCGATTACTTCGGATCCTTTTTCTTTCGGATACACTTATAGGCTCTATCTGTCGGGAAACTCCCAGTACAATTCCCATTTCGCCTATCAGCGAAACCAGGGACGTACCACCATAGCTTATAAATGGAAGGGTAACTCCGGTGTTCGGTATCAGGTTCGTAACAACGCACATGTTTATAAGAACCTGTATACTCAGATGGGCAATAACACCCACTACTATAAGTGAACCATATCTGTCCGGTGCACCCTCGGCTATAAATTTAAATCTCCATATCAGCATAAGAAATACTACAATAAGACCTACAGCACCAATTATTCCCAGCTCCTCGCAGATGATGGAAAATATCATATCATTCTGTGCCTCAGGAATGAATCCAAGCTTCTGTATACTCTGTCCCAGGCCTCTTCCGAAAAGTCCGCCTGAACCGATGGCATAAAGGCCCTGCATGGTCTGATATCCATTAGGTGATGTCTCGGGATTGAACCAGGCTTCTATTCGGTCGCTTCGGTAGCTTTGCAAAAGTACCATTCCCACAACTCCAAGTACACCAATGATTATAACCACAAATACATATCTTAACTTTGGAGTAGTTACAAGCCAGATTACTACCGCTATTCCGGCACAGATTATACCTGTACTAAGGTTCTCTATAGCAATTATTCCTATAAGCAGGAATGCAGGAAACATCATTTCCAGAGTTCCCTTTATTGTTTCCATAGCTCTTACTCTTGTGGAGCACACATGAGCCATGTAAAGTATGATAACTATCTTAGCCAGCTCTGAAGGCTGGAATCTTACACCTGCTATTCTGATCCATCTTACGGATCCGTTTGTGGCTGTACCAAAAAGAAATACGGCAATCAGAAGACCCAGCTCAGTAAAATAGAAAAGCCAGGTAAATCTTTTAAACACCTGATATCTGATCTTGGAAAGTACATAAGCTCCCACAAATCCCATTCCACAGAAAAGCAGCTGTCTTATTACATAGTAGGTACTATTTCCATGATAATCTCTGCTGGCTACAAAGGAGCTGGCACTGTAGATCATCATAAGTCCGAACACGACCAAAAACACCACATAAAACAGTGATGGATAATCAAAGTATGTCCCCTTTACAAACAGGGTTTCCTGCCATGTCTTCTTTTTAGCCACTACTAATCCTCTAAGCTTTCAACATATAATTTGAAAAGATTTCCTCTTTCCTCATAACTTCTGAACATATCCCAGCTTGCACAAGCAGGAGAAAGAAGTACATCATCTCCCGGTTTTGCATGAGCGTAGCAGAAGGATACTGCATCTTCAAGTGTTTCCACTTTTACAACCTGGTTAAAACCATGGTCCTTGCAGCACTTCATTATCTTATCTGATGTAGCGCCGATAAGAACAAGATATCTTACCTTTCCGGCAAAACAGTCTACCCATTCATCAAAGTCTGAATCCTTGTCATATCCGCCTCCGATAAGAAGGGTTGTGGACTTCATAGCCTGTATAGCCTTTATGGCTGCATCCGGATTGGTTCCCTTCGAATCATTGTAATATCTTACGTCACGAACCTCGCGAACAAATTCTATTCTGTGCTCAACGCCCTTGAAGCTGTATACAACATCTCTTATTATATCCACAGGCACTCCCATGAAATATGAAATACATACTGCTGCAAGTACGTTTTCAAGATTGTGTATTCCCAGAATCTTTATCCTGTCAACATCCAGGATATATTCCTCTACACCATCATTTTTAATATATATTTTTCCATCCTTTGTATACGCACCGTTCTCGGGTTCGATCTCATGACTGAAGAAACATACCTTGGCTTTTAATCCTTCTGCACGCTTCAGCACTTCAGGATCATCATGATTAAGAACTATATAATCATCTTCATCCTGATTTTCAGTAATTCTCATCTTAGCTGCTGCATAGTTTTCAAAGGTGTAATGTCTGTTCAGATGATCCGGTGTAAGATTCAGAACAGCTGCTACCTTTGGCTTGAACTCATGAATTGTTTCAAGCTGGAAACTGCTTATCTCTGCAGCTATAAATGTGTCCTCAGTTGTAGCATCGGCAAACCTTGTATAAGGCAGTCCGATATTTCCTACAACCATGTTATCCTTTGTGTATTCTTTAAAGATTTCTCCCACAAGAGTTGTGGTAGTTGTTTTTCCGTTGGTTCCGGTTATGGCAGCTATCTTACCCTTATTAAAGTAATAAGCAAGCTCTATCTCACTCCATACTGGTATCTTTTTGTCATATACCTTTTTCATAAAAGGAGCGTCCACAGGTATTCCCGGGCTGATGATAAATATATCAGCGTTTTCAAGCACTTCATCTGTCAGTTCGCCAAGTAAAACATTTATCTTGCCGGCTCCTGCAAAATCACCAAGTATCTTTTCTTTATCCAGTTCAGTATTGCTGTCAAAAAGTGTTACGCTTGCACCATTTCTGAGAAGAAGTCCTGTTGCAGCTACTCCACTTTTTCCTGCGCCTGCAACTATTACATTTTTTCCTACCATAATTTAAACCAACCTTTCATCTACTGCGGTGTTTCTGTTGCATCCGTATTTGTAGAGGTATCTGCAGGCTGTGCATTTTCCTCTGCAGTACTTCCTGCCACACTGATTTCAGGTGCGGCACCTTCAAATACAGGTGTTGCTATCTCATCTGTTCCGGTGGCATCTGTCGGGGATGCGTCTCCGGTTTTATAAATATTCATATAAGGAAGCATTTCCTCAGCTATCTTATTGAAAAGAAGTGTACCTGCCGCTGAGCTTGACTGGTCATCTGCTCCCGGCTCATCTACTACGCAGTATATAACAACCTGCGGATCATCAACAGGGGCAAATCCGATAAAGGAAAGAATATACTTTCCGTTACCTCTTGGAAGTTTCTCAGCTGTACCTGTTTTACCACCTATTTCATATCCTTCAACTATAGCCTTACGTCCGGTTCCCTCTTCTACAACCTCCTTCAGAATCTGCTTCATCTGTTCTGAGGTTTCATTTGAAATGGTTCTTCTCACAAGAATCTTGTCATAGGACTGAATCAGATTTCCATCTGAGTCAAGAATCTGTTTTACTACGTGAGGCTGATAATAATATCCTCCGTTTACAACTGAACAGAAGGCTGTTCCAAGCTGCATCATGGTAACTGTAACACCCTGTCCGAAGGATGAGGTTGCAAGCTCAACCGGGTTAAGGGTATCTTCATGATAAACCATGGAATAAAGATCTGCATCTCCTGCTTCACCGGATATATCTATATTGGTCTTCTGTCCAAAGCCGAACAGAACCTGATATTTATCAAATATAGTTGAACCTTCCAGAGCTGCTATCTGCATCAGACAGTCGTTGCAGGACTGTTCAAGAGCCTGTGGCACTGTAAGCATTCCGTGACCATTGACATTATGACACTTGATGTCCCAATCTGCAACATGTTGTACACCATCACAGAAGAATTGTTCGTCACCATTTATTACTCCATCCTCCAGGGCACCGGAAATGGTAAATGTTTTATAGGTTGAACCTGGCTCGAAGGAATCGCTTATAACGAAGTTTCTCCAGAGATCATTCAGAGCCTTCAGCTTATCCTCATCTTCCATTTCATCTGCTATAGCTTCGTAAGCATCATTTGACATGTCCTTATATTCTTCAAACTGATATTTGGTAGGCACCATGGAATAAGCATTATTTGGATCAAACTGATGAGAATTATAAAGAGCAAGTATCTCACAGTTCTTTGGATTCATAACCAGTACCGAAATGTTTTTTGCTCCCATTTCCTTCATAAAGCTGTTACATTTCTTCTGAACGATACGCTGTGCCTCAGTATCTATTGTAGTAACCAGACTGTTTCCATCAACAGCAGGTTCCAGACTTTTCTGAAGGCTGTAGTCCTTGTTCAGATAGGAATATGATCTTCCGTTCTGACCATTAAGGAAGGAGTTGTAGCTTCCTTCGATTCCACCGATACCTTCGTTTCCACTTACCACGAAGCCCAGCATATGACATGCCAGCTCTTTATTTGGATAGCTTCTGACATATTCGTCCTGAAGTCTGATACCCATAACATTATCAGCATCACCGCTTTTGATAAAAGCCTGATAATCCTTTACCTCTTCGTAGGTCAGCTTCTTTCTGATAACCTTGTACCAGGATTCACTGTCTTCCAGGTATTCATCCATTTCATCTTTATTTACACCAAAGTATTCACTGAGAGCTTCTCTTGTAGCCTTCTCTACAGTTTTTGATGAAAGGATGTTTTTTGGCTCTATAACCAGATTATAAACCTTATTACTGGTGGCCAGTATGGATCCGTTACAGTCATAAATGTTTCCTCTCTTGAAAGGAACTGAAATACTTTCATAATTATTCTGACTCAGAACCTTTTCCGAGTATTTATCACCCTTCACGATGTTATAATAGCAGATTGCTCCTATAACTACTCCAAACATCAAAGTTATTAATAAAAGCAAATAGAGAAGACGCCTGCGCATCCTCCCTGTGAATACTCTCTTCTTTGGTTTTCTTTTCCTTTTAGTCGCCATAGTCCTCGCCCATGTATTTAATCTACTGTTTTCGGAACATCAGAATACTGCTTCACGTAGTCTCCGTCTTCCTTTTCATAATGTATGATCTGTCCATTCTTGGAATATACCATACCAAGCTCTCCGGTTGCAATCTTATATATATCATCCAGAGAATACATGTTGTTCAGAGAGTCCTCATATGCATCATTATCAGCCTGAACTGACTCCAGCTCTCTCTGAAGAGACTCAATATTTCTTTCCTTATGCTCAACATTTCCCTGAACACTGAGCATAACAACACATGAAACTATCATTACGATCAGCATTACTGAAAGCACAAGCATATAGCCCATATCAAAACCGAGAGAGCTTTCAGCTGTAACTGCAGCTTTCTCATATGTTCTGGATCTTTTTCTTCTTGCGGGTCTCTGTACCCTTTCCCTATCCGGTTTTACTTTTCTGACTGTACTGCCATCAATGTAGTACATTTCTCTTGGATTTCTAGCCATACCTGTTCCCCTTACGATTTTTCAAATATTCTCAGCTTAGCACTGCTGCTTCTTGGATTCCTCTCTAATTCCTCAGCATCAGCTACAATGGGTTTCCTTGTTATAACCCTTCCCTTTGATTTTCTTCCGCATGTACATACCGGAAACTCCGGTGGACATATACATGGGTTTTCGGCAGTCTTCATTGCTACCTTCACTATTCTATCCTCTAACGAATGGAATGTTATAATTGCAAGTCTTCCACCCGGAGATAAGACATCGATCATGTCTTCAAGCGCTTCGTCCAAAACTGTAAGTTCCTCATTTAGTTCTATACGAAGCGCCTGATATGATTTTTTGCAGGGGTTCCCACCACTTCGTCTGGCAGCTGCAGGAATAGAGTTCTTTATAATGTCATTTAACTCAAATGTTGTCTCTATTGGTTTTATCTGTCGCTGCTTTACTATATTTGCAGCTATGCGCCCTGCAAATTTTTCCTCGCCATAGCTGCCCAGAATCCTTTTTAATTCAGCCTCGGAATAATCATTTACGATATCCTTTGCTGTATAATCTCTGGATCTGTCCATTCTCATATCGAGAGGTGCATCCTCTCTGTATGAGAAACCTCTGTCTTTATTATCAAGCTGGTATGAGGAGACTCCCAGGTCAAGAAGTATTCCGTCC
This sequence comes from uncultured Lachnospiraceae bacterium, assembly GCA_902795855.1. Taxonomy (GTDB): domain Bacteria; phylum Bacillota; class Clostridia; order Lachnospirales; family Lachnospiraceae; genus Eubacterium_Q. Next base: position 2,068 of record CADBMW010000302.1, on the reverse strand, counting down.
ACCTTGTCTACTCCGGCCTGTTCCATTACCGTCTTGAAATTCACGTAATTGTTTCTGAATATCTTCACATTACTATATTCAGAAAGTCTTTCGGATGCAGCCTTTATGGCATCCTCATCCTGATCGATACCTATCAGCATTCCCTCATCACTGAGTCTTGCTGCTATCTCCGAGGAATGTCCCGCTCCCCCGAGAGTACCATCTATATATACCCCATCGGGTTTTATATCTAATCCTTCAATCACTGCACTTAGCATGATTGGAATATGTTTAAATTCCATATCCACTCACCTCAGTATGCTTACTACAGGCTTATGTGCAGCTCTTCTAAAGCCTTATCAAGATCTTCCTGAGTAAGATTCTCTTCCTCATACATGGATTCATAAACATCCTTATCCCAGATCTCTGCCTTTTCCTTGCTTCCTACAATTACAACTTCTTTTTTGAGCTCTGCATAATCCTTAAGCTTGTTAGGAATGATGACACGGCCCTGTCCATCAAGTTCACAGTCGATGGAATTTGCAAGGAAATGTCTTTTGATAAGTCTTCCTCTTCTAGTACTTGCATCTATCTGATCCAGCTTTTCTGTAAACTTTTCAAACTCCTCTTCAGAATAGATGCTTAAACATTTATCTACACCTATGGTCAGATATACTCTGGAACCAAGTGCATCTCTCAGTTTGGAAGGAATTATAAGACGGCCTTTAGAATCTATGTTGTGTCTAAACTCACCAGTCATACTATAGACCATGTCCTTTTCCTCCTTTCCTGAATAATAAATGTTCATAACTCTGTGGATATTGTTGATAATTCCCCACTTTGTTTCACAACGTGGAAAAATGTTTCACTTTTCCCCACTCGATATCAATATTACCCCACATAGATATAAAATGCAAGGCTTTTTTACGAAGAATATAGACAAATAGCCATTTTCTGGGCAGTTTCATATCTCTGTTTTCAAATAAAAAAAGAGTCCTTTTCGGACCCTCGCACAAAATATGTGTATAAAAAAATATGCTGACACTATATATAGTGTCAGCATATCCTATACCATATTATTTATAATTTTTTCTTTTATTCTCCACTTTGCTCCACTTCGTTTTTCGCCACTCCATTTTTCTCCAATTCGTTTTTCTCTGACTTGGAAGAAACTGGTTTAGCCTGTTTATTTTTTAATAGTATAAATATGGCAAATACCACACAGATAGCAGCCACCACCTGACTTATCTTAAGAGGACCTATCATAAGTGAATCTGCACGAAGTGCTTCTATAAAGAATCTTCCTATTCCATATAGCAGCATATATATGGTAAATATCTGTCCGTCAAAGGTCTTTTTCTTTCTGAAGAGAAAAATAAAGATAAGAACCCCCACATTCCATATTCCTTCATATATAAATGTAGGATGAACTGTTATACAGGAAAAACCCTTAACAACCTCCTGATGACTCATCATTTCCTCAGTGATGATATTTGACCGAGTCAGATATGTCAGAAATGAATTGCTGTAGTGGTCTATGGGAATGGCCATCCTTGTGATTCCATTTGAAAATGCACCGAAGGCTTCCCGATTGAAGAAATTGCCCCATCTTCCCATAATCTGTCCGAAAAGGATTCCCATGGTTATGGTATCCAGTATGAGCAGAGGGCTCACCTTCTTAATCTTTCCAAATACGAAGATGGTTATTACACCGGCCATAAGACCGCCATAGATTCCCAGTCCGCCATTTCTCAGGTTTATCATTCCTTTAACAATCTCAAGGAAGCTCATGCCTTCTGAAATGAAATCATCTGAGTTGAACAGGATATAATAAATCCTGGCTCCTAATATAGAAGGAATTACCAGTGCCAGAAGCAGATCAAGATAAACCTCTTCATTCTGGCCTGTCCTCTTCGCCTCCTTCGCCGATATGATATAGGCGAACATAAAACCAAGAGCTATCAGAATACCGTAAAATTTTATTTCTACTCCAAACAGGCTGAAACCTGATGGAACATTATTAAAGAAGATTCCCAGTCCCGGGAAATAGATACCATTCATTTCATCACCACGTCAAAGTTTTATACAT
>CADBMW010000301.1 GCA_902795855.1 uncultured Lachnospiraceae bacterium | reverse complement strand
CCTTCCCAGGTACCAAGCTCATTCAGATGATGATCTTCCTTTGTTTTAAAGCTGTTCCATCTGTCCAGATTTACTGCAAATACGGTAGTATCCTTTACAATAGGAAGAAGCCTCAGCTCGCTGTCCTTTCCATAGGTACCGGCAGTTATGAGATTTTCAAATATCATATCTCTTGTGTCTTTTTCAATAAGACCATTTAAATCAGCAAAGCTTATAAACTCATCATAAAGCAAATCAGAGGATTCTGAAACTGCGATCATATTGGGAAGGTCTGTATTTTCCTTCGCCTTCAAAAGCTCCTTGTACGCTTTGCTAAGCTTATTATCACTGCTATAGGTGACAGTTTCTATCTGAATTCCCTTTTCAGTTCCCAGGGTGGTATTAAATTCGTCCACCATGGTTATAAAGGCATCATTTCTCCTGTCACTTCCGGAAAGCCAAAATGTAAGCTTTGCAGGATTTTCAGGACTCACACCATAACTTGAGCTCTTGCCGCCGCAGCCAGCAAGAGCTCCCGTAATAATCAAAAATATCATAAAAAGACTCAGTCCTTTGGTGAGCATTTTTGAACATATTAATCTTCTCATATTAGACTTACGAGTCATGACTACCTCTTTATTCCTGTAAACTTATAGTCTTTTTCTTTAATCGCATGACTTAGTATATCATCTGACACTTCATTGTCAAGCTTTACCACAACCGTCACTGCTCTTCATTAAAGTCTTTTTTTAACAGACAAAAGCTATATGCAGGAACCTGAACTCCCGATGCCTTCATGGTATTTCCGGAAATTAAATCCACATAGTCTCCATCGTCTTCATTTATCCAGGCAACTCTGTCATCCTCTGTAAAATTGAAGACACCTATGATCTTCTCTCCATCATAATATCTTCCCATGGCAAGTGTTCCAGCATCCCAGGTTTCCATGGTCCAGGTATCAGCATATGGACTATATGCTCTATGGTTTTTTCTTATTTCTTCCAGTTTACATAATGCAGAAAAAATCTTACCTTCCACCGTGTCTTCATTATCTACTTTTCCTGCATTTTCCCAGTTCATCCTTCCTCTGTGAAGACACCTGCAATCATCCTGTTTCTCAGGATCATCCTTATAGCTGTAATCATTGGTGGCCCCTATCTCATCACCACTATAGATAATAGGCATACCTGTTCTCATAAAAAGATAGGAATGAAGCAGTATATCCACCTTGATGGACTGCTCCATCATAGGCTCATTTCCCTCAAAGCCTGCTCTTTCAATACCACTAAGAGAAGCTGTAGTACCACAGATTCTGGAAGGCTTTGCTTTAGGATCGTCATTATAAAGATCACCTCTGGAATTACTATTATCAGTAAAGCCTCTGAAATAATCATTCAGATACTGCTTATGATCCTTTTCATTTATTCCATCTTCGGCCAGAGTCTGGTAATCAAGCCGCCATCCTATGGCATCATGATTTCTCAGATAATTTATAAATGTATAATCCTTTGGAATACCATTTACCATATCCAGATGCTTTTTTAAAAGCTTACAGTTTCTCGTGGCCAGGGTATGCCAGGTTATGGCCATATTGGTAGCATCATAAAGCATATGACACTCAGGTTTCTCAGCTGTACCAAAATAATGCACCACCTTATCAGGCTCATTTACAACCTCTGCCAGAAGCACAACTCCGGGACAAACTATCTCGGATATGATCCTTATCATTCTTACCAGAGTATGAACCTGTGGATTATCATAGCATCTGGTTCCCAGCTCCTTCCATATATAAGGAAGAGCATCCAGGCGCATAACATCTATTCCTCTGTTTGTAAGGAATAGGAAATTATATATCATCTCATTGAAGACTCTGGGATTTGCATAGTTAAGATCCCATTCGTCATGATGAAATGAAGTCATTACATAATGATCTATCTCCGGAATATAGGAGAAATTGCCCGGCGCAGTGGTTGGGAAGATCTGGGGAACCGTATCATCAAACATTCTGGGTATTACAGGATTATCATAGATGAGGTAGCGATTCATAAACTCGCTTTCACCACGCCTTGCCCTGATGGCCCATATATGTTCATCCGAGGTATGATTCATTACAAAATCCATACACAGGTTTATATTTTTCTTACGACATGCTGAGGTAAGTACGTCCAGATCCTTCATATTTCCCAGATCAGGCCTTACCTTTCTAAAATCCTTTACCGCATAGCCTCCATAGGATTTCCCCTGTGGAGTATCCAGAAATGGCATCAAATGGATATAATTTATCCCGGCCTTTTCTAAATAGGCCAGCTTCCTCTGCACTCCCTTTATGTTATCGGCAAATTTATCTATATAAAGCATCATTCCCACCATTTTCTGGGATTTATACCAGGCGGGATCTGATTCTCTGGCCATATCCATTTTTTTAAGTTCCGCAGGTCTCATGGCATAATACAGTTCCATGGCTTCACAAAGCTCGGAAAACATGGTACTGTTATTATACATTTCGGTATACAGCCTTTTTATCTCATCGAATCTCTTCTGAAATCTTTTTCCATAGATTATCTTTTCTTCGGACGTAAGGGTTTTTAATATATCATCGCTTGTCTGTTTTAATTCTGCCATATGAATCTCCTTATCTTTATTAAACAAGAATATTCAGAGCTTTATTCAAAACTCTCATCTCAATATGAGTTTCATCTCCTATATATTCACCATCAGCATGGAGAACCATAGGCCTGTCGGCATCAAATACAAGTTTTTCCACATCCTTTAATGTAAAGCCCTTCTTACCTTCATGCTTTCCCTTAGTAAGTGTAGGAAGCTTGAAAAAGGTTCTCCATTTAGGGATTCCTGATACAGCACAGATGGAAAGACGTCCATCATCCGGCTGAGCATTAGGATTCATGGGAACTCCGCCTCCTTCTGCAAAGAAATTCATAGCTGCCATGAATATAAGCTTTTCGAAATGCTCATCCTCTGTTTCAGTATTTATAAGCTTTACTCTTACATCATAGGTTTCCATACTGAAAAGTGTTGTAATCGTAAGGATTATATAGGAAAGACTTCCCATTCCGAATCTATTCAGTATCTTTTTAACCTTGGAATCCAGATTCTTCTTACATACTATGGCATCCAGGCCTATACCTGAGCTGATGCCAAAGTATCTTTTTTCACCGTTTCCCTTTGTAACTTCACCTATATCCACATTCTTTCCTTCCACAGATGAAAGGATTATATCCAGTGCCCTGTCAGTTTCCTTTGGAATAGAAAGACCTCTGGCAAAATCATTTCCGGAGCCTGTAGGAATAACCCCAAATCTGACTTTTGAAAAATCAGTGATTCCATTTAGCACTTCATTGATAGTGCCGTCGCCTCCCACAACAACCAGCCTCTTATCCTTCTCCGGAAGCCCAGATATTTTTTTCGCCAGCTCCCTGGCATGTCCCGGTCTTTTTGTGACATAGGCCTTATACTCTATACCCTTGGTTTTTAAAAGGCTGTGTACCCGGTTCCAGGTTCTCTGAGCCTTGCCACTTCCACCGGTATAATTCACTATAAAATAGTACATTTCACCCCTCCTGAATTTAAAGTAGCTTTATTATCTGAATTAAAAGTATTCCAAAAGCCCCTGAAATCCTTTTTCTTCGTATATCCCCTTATAATATGTGACCTCATCCTTGATCAGCTCATCTATTACCTTCATGCTTAGAAGCTCCACAGGAGCCTTGTCGTCTGTCAGGATAAGATTCCCGGCCTCATAAGAAACCAGCTGACCTTTTACCGTATCCATCATAGCCAGAAGATCCCCGTTTGAATCTTCACCGGCACTTTCAAGCTCCAGGTTTTTCTCAAATACATCCATTACATCAGGATTATTTGATGCAAAAAGTTCTCTGTTGGTATTATTTAATACATCCGCTGTATAAACCTCACTGAATACTGTGGAAATGGTATCCGCAAGATAATCATTTATTCCGTCCTCTGAATCGGACTTCATATTCATATTTACCACCATTACCCCATCAGCTGTGAGATGATCCTTTACCATATTAAAGAACTCTTTTGAAGACATCTGAAATGGAATCGTAATATCCTGATAGGCATCCACCATTATTACATCATATTTTTTATCCTTTTCCATGCCCTGAAGATAAGCCCTTCCATCATAGGTGGTAACCTCCACACTTTCCGGAAGCTCAAAGTATTCTCTGGCAAGCTGGGTGATCTTCTCATCAATCTCCACCCCTGTGGATTTTACATTTCCGAAATATCTGTCACACTGAGTGGCAAAGGTTCCGGTTCCCATTCCCAGGATCAGAATATTTAATTCCTCTTTGTTCTTAACATCTGCCATAAATGGCGCTGCCATATCATAATCATAATACATTCCGGTAAGGGTTTTCTCCTTACGATAGACTGACTGCACACCGAACAAAACATTTGTAGAAAGAACCACCTTGCTGTCATCCTCTTTTACCTGAAGATAATTATAGATAGATTCTCCTTCAAAAGTCAGGCCGTTATCCCAGAAGGCAAAACGGGAATTATGGCCGAATATACAGCAAAGTATAAATATTACTGTACCTACTATAGCCTTTATGGATTTTACCTTTATGCTGACAAAATAAACTATGGAAAGAGCCAGCAGGATTCCTGCAAAAATCAGAAATGTTATGCTTGTTCCCACTGCGGGAATACTTATGAATGTAGGAACAAAGGTTCCTATTATACTTCCTATGGTATTTGATGCATTCAGATAACCCACCGTCTTACCGCTGTCATCCAGACTGTCCACAGTATATTTTACAAGAGACGGGGTTACTGTTCCCAATAAAAATAAAGGAAATACAAATATTATCATACAAGCCACAAAGGCAGCTATGACGAGAAAATTATTATTTATAGTAAATACCAGAAGAGCTGAAACTCCCAGTATTATATACTTTCCTGCCACCGGTATCAGTGCTATCCAGATGGCGGCTATTATAATTCTTCCGTAAAGCCTGTTGGGATCTGGATTCTTATCAGCCCATCTTCCTCCCATTATGTTTCCCAGAGCCATGGCTATCATTATAGTTCCGATAATGATGGTCCATACAATCTGAGATGAACTGAAATAAGGTGCCATTAGTCTGCTGGCACCAAGCTCTACTGCCATAACCGACATTCCTGCAAAGAACTCTGTTAAATAAAGATAAAGCTTATTATTTAAAATCGGTTTTTTCTTTTCCAT
>CADBMW010000300.1 GCA_902795855.1 uncultured Lachnospiraceae bacterium | reverse complement strand
TTATGATCCAAGAAATGCTTACTTTGAGTGTATCCATGAGATGAAGCTCATCGTAGACCTCATCTATCAGAGGGGTTTTGCAGGAATGAGATATTCTATCTCTAACACAGCTGAGTATGGAGATTACATCACAGGTCCTAAGATCATAACAGAGGATACAAAGAAGGCTATGAAGAAGGTGCTTGCAGACATCCAGGATGGTTCATTCGCTAAGGACTTCCTTCTTGATATGTCATCAGCAAGTGGACAGGCTCACTTCAAGGCACTTCGTAAGATTAAGGCTGAGCATCCGGCTGAAGTTGTTGGTAAAGAGATTCGTTCACTTTACAGCTGGTCAGATGAGGACAAGCTTATCAATAACTAATCAATTTTGATTGATTGTATTTAAATAAGTGATATAATAATAGCCGGGGATTTCCCCGGCTGTTTTTTTTCGTTATTATGAAAAAACTGATTATAACGTTTAGTAAGAGTATGATAAGTGAGGTTTGCAGATGGAGCATCTGGAAGCACAATCATATATAATGCCATTTATAGATGGTAAGATTCCCAGCGATAAACAGGATGGGTTTGTTCTTCATATGAAAAATTGTAAAAAATGTCATGAAGAACTGGAAATTTATTATACTCTTATGGTTGGAATGAGACAGCTGGATAATAACCAGGATCTTTCAGCTGATTTTAATAAAGATCTGGAAAGAGAACTTAACCGCCTTAGCAGCAGGGCCAAGAATAAGCTGAGAGTTAAGATTTCAGCTTTCTCTATTTCTCTTACTGCATTTCTTGTGGTAGGTTCTTTTCTTTATGCCGGAGCCATTGCAAAGATTTATAATTTTGAGCAGAATACCAAGAAATCAAATCAGGGCAAATACTATTTCAGTACCAGCCTTGGTAACCAGCTCTTGGTAAATGGTATAGATCATATGAAGGTCAGTGAAGAAATCGAAAATGAAAAGAAAATCACCGGCTTTGAAAGAATAAAAGGCTTTAAACAGCTTGAAGAAGATTTGGATAAGATACTTGATACAGGGGAGGAACTATTATATGACGAAGTTATTATTGATTGATGGAAACAGCATAATGAACAGAGGATATTTTGCTCTTCCCAATACACTTACAGCCCAGGATGGCACTCATACAAATGCCTTGCTGGGATTTTTAAATATTTTCTATAAGATTTATGAAGAAGAAAAGCCGGATAATATAGCAGTGGCATTTGATGTTCATGCCCCAACTTTCAGACATGAGATATATCCTGAATATAAGGGTACAAGACATGGTATGGATCCTGAGCTCAGAGAACAGTTCCCTATAATAAAGGATATTCTTTCCATAATGGGAATCACCTGTATGGAAATGCCGGGCTTTGAGGCGGATGATCTTATAGGTACCATGTCCAGAAGAGGATTGGAAAAGGGATATGAGGTTACAGTTCTTTCAGGTGACAGAGACCTTCTTCAGCTGGCTACTGATAAGGTTCTTGTAAGGATACCAAAAACCAAGGGTGGTCAGACCACTGTTGAAAATTATCATGCTGAAGATGTGGTAGCTGAATATGGCGTTACACCTATAGAATTTATAGATATGAAGGGACTTATGGGAGATACCTCCGATAATATCCCCGGGGTACAGGGAATAGGACCTAAGACTGCCTCCCAGATTATTCAGAAATACCATACCATAGAGGCTGCTCTTGAAGATATAGATAATGTTAAGCCTAATAAAGCAAGAGAGAATCTTGATAAAATGAGAGATATGGCCATTTTCTCAAGAGAGCTGGCTACTATAAAGCTTGATGTGGATATGGGAATCAATGTTGATGAAACCGTAGCAGACAGATCTAAGGTTTATGGAGAAGAGGTATATAAAAGATTTAAAGCTCTGGAGCTGAACAGTCTCCTTAAAAGATTTGATGCCGGAAGCTTTGGAACTGAAGAATCTTCTTCGAATCCTGAACTGGAGATTACAGACTCTGCTTTGGACGATGTGGTATCCTTTGTAAATTCCTCTGGGACTGAAGCTGTGGGATTTTATCCTTTCGTTCTGGATGGAGTTATGGAAGGGGGAGCCATCTGCCTTGAAGAAAAGATTTTTATAATAAGGGACAGGTCAGTTTCTGATATCAGAAAGCTTATTAATTCATCTGTTAAGATATCAATGATGAGTATTAAGGAAAATGTTTATTCTATGGAACTTATAGAAGAGGATAATCTCTTTGATGTATCTGTTGCCGCATATCTTCTGGAACCTCTCAGAAGCAGCAGAGATTATGATTATCTTGCAAATGCTTATCTGGGGGCAGATTTTGCTGACAGAAAGACTTTGATCGGTAAAAAAGAATTAACTATATTTTCCTTTGATGAAGAGGAAATCAGGAAATATCTTGCCTATAACAGCTACTGTGCTTATAAGCTTTACTTTATATTATCAAAAAAGCTGGAAGAAGCTTCTGAGGCTGACTTATATAAGGATATAGAGTATCCTGCTATTTTTGTTCTGGCTGATATGGAAAGATTTGGAATCAGGACAAAAGCAGATGTATTAAGTGAGTATGGAGAAAAGATAGACCTGAGGGTGGAAGAACTTACAAAGAGTATAAAATCTCTGGCGGGAGAGGATTTTAATATCAATTCGACCAAACAGCTGGGAGTTATACTTTTTGAAAAAATGGGGCTTAAATCCGGGAAGAAAACAAAAAGCGGTTATTCCACCAGTGCAGATGTGCTGGAAAAAATAAAGGATCAGCATGAGATAATACCACAGATCCTGGAATACAGAAAGCTTACAAAGCTTAAATCAACTTATGTGGATGGACTTCTTCAGTCTATTTCCTCTGATGGCAGGATACATAGTAAGTTTAATCAGACAGTTACAGCCACAGGCCGTCTCAGCAGTACAGAGCCAAATCTGCAGAATATACCTGCCAGATCTTCTGAGGGTAGAGAAATAAGAAAGGCCTTTGTTCCTGAAGAAGGTTTTACATTTGTGGATGCAGATTATTCCCAGATTGAGCTTAGAGTCATGGCTTCCATATCAGAGGATGAAGCCCTTATAGGTGCATTTAAAGAAGCAAAGGATATTCATGCCATTACGGCATCTCAGGTTTTTGACGTTCCTCTTGAAGAGGTTACTCCTGAACTGAGAAGAAATGCCAAGGCTGTTAATTTTGGAATCATTTATGGAATAAGCTCCTTCGGACTTGGAGAGGATCTTGGTATATCCAGAAGTGAAGCGAAGGAATATATTGATAAATATTTTGAAACCTACTCTAAAATAAAAACCTACCTTGATACAAAGGTGGAAGAGGCTAAAAAGGACGGGTATGTTAAAACTCTTTATGGCAGAATCAGACCTATACCTGAGCTTTCCAGCTCAAACTTTATGCAGAGGTCCTTCGGTGAAAGAGTGGCTATGAATTCTCCGATTCAGGGAACTGCTGCTGATATAATCAAAATTGCCATGATCTCTGTATCAAGGGAATTAAAGAAAAGGAATCTGAAATCCAGACTGATTCTTCAGATTCATGATGAGCTCCTTATAGAGACTCATAAGGATGAGGTAGATGAGGTTAAAAAGCTTTTAGAGGATTGTATGGTAAATGCATCAGATATGGCTGTGCCCCTTTATGTTGATGTGCATACAGGAAGCTCATTATATGACGCTAAATAATGACATGAAATTCAAATAATGATAGAGGAACAGATATGAAGATAATTGGAATCACAGGTGGAATTGGCTCCGGAAAAAGCGAAGTGCTGAATATTTTAAATGGAATAGATGGAGTTTTTGTGATTGAAGCAGATAAGCTGGCACACAAGCTGATGGAACCTGGAAATGAAGCTTATGAAAAAATCATAAAAGAATTTGGAGAAAACATAAAGACTGATGACGGCTTTATTGACAGATCCAAGCTGGGAGCTATTGTTATGAATGACAGTGAAAAGCTGGCGCGTCTAAATATGATAGTTCATCCGGCTGTTAAAGAATATATTATAGATGACATTTCTCTTAAGGAAAAAGAAGGGATGGAATTCTATGTGATAGAAGCAGCTCTTCTTATACAGGATGGATATAAAGAGATATGCGATGAAATATGGTATATTCATGTGGACAGGGAAGAAAGAATAAAAAGGCTTATGCAGGGCCGCGGGCTTTCCAGAGAAAAGGCTGAGGAGTTTATGAATAATCAGCCGGAAGACAGCTTCTATGCAGATAATTCTGATATGATAATAGATAATAACGGCAGTATCGAAGCTATGAAAACCATGGTGGTCCTTCTACTTTCTGAATGATAAATTTCCCTTTAATAAATATCAATTTTATGTTATAATGTGTTAGTATTTTGTACGGGGGAGTTATTCTATGTCTACGGATTTTAAGATAGAATATTTAAGAAATTATATCAGATTCAATCGTATAGTCTTTGGACTTCTTCTTGCTATGGCCTTATTTGTAAGAGGCTCAGGGTTTACAGATAGTAATTTTGTTATTATCTATTATTCTCTTGCAGCTATCTTTATGCTTATTTTTGATGAGATCATATTTACGGGCCGTGTTCAGAAGATAGAACAAAAGAAGGCGAAATTCCCAACCATCCTTATTCAGATAAGGACATATCTTTATGTGACCATTATGTCTGTGGGAGCTATATTTAAAGTGCTTCCATCTATTCTTCTTGTAAGTATTCTGTTATCTATCATATATATCATAGTTCAGGATATGTTTTTTTCGGACATGTTTAATACATTTTCCAATTTGTTAAGACTTATAATAACCATGACAGTTTCATCTGTTCTGCTTTATTTTGTTCAGTTCAGACATCAGGTGGATGGAGCATGGCTTCTTATGTTTGTGGTATCTACAGCATTAACACTGCTGGTTACCTATATAATCTATGATATATATTCTGCTACCATAAAGAGCATGGATGATAAATATACTAAGCTTTATTTTACAAATACCGATCTTATGGCTGAAAATGATAAGCTTATCGAATTCAGAGAAAAGGTTGAGAAGGTTAACAGTGAGATTAACTATCAGAGAATTAACCTTACCAAGGCTAATGATGATCTGGAAAAGACAAATGAGGAAACCAGATCACTTATCGAGGTGATGAAATATTTCTCAGCTAGCTTTGAGGTTGAGAAGAATGTTCATGTAATGCTTGATAATATCATGAATGTTAAAAAAGCCGGTGCTGTAGGCTTTTATATTGATAAAGATGTTTATATGAATGATGAACCATGCCTGGATGTTATAGCGGTTAATAGTGTATCAGGAACACTTATTAAGCAGGATCTCATTGATATATATAATCTGATCAAAAAGAGAAATACTGTGGATCCTCTGGTTCTTTGTGAGAATTATGATTTTAAATATCCATTTCTTACTGGTGGAAATATATGTAATGCAGTTGCATTTCCTGCTTATGAAAATGAGAGCGTATATGGTGTAATGGTAGTTACATCCAGTAAATATGAATTCTTTTTAAATGGATATTCATTTTATGAATCATCTGTTATGGACTTCACATCAGCTCTTATTTCTGACAGGCTCTATCTTAAAACCGAAGATATGGCTAAGAAGGATGGACTTACCAAGATATATAACCGTATCTACTTTAATCAGTTCTATCCTGAACTTAAGGATGAGGTTTCCGGTACCGGAGAAACTCTTACAGTAGCCATGATGGATATAGATCATTTCAAGAAAGTAAATGATACCTATGGACATCTTGCCGGAGATGAGGTAATCAAAATGGTTGCCAAGGTTGATGCTAAATATGCCAAGAAGTATGGCGGCACAGCCGTAAGATTCGGTGGTGAGGAATTCCTGCTTATCCTTAAAGGTGTAGGAATTAATGAAGCTTACAATATCCTCGATGATATGCATAAAGAGATAGTCGACACCGTGGTAGAATTCGAGGATTTAAAAATAAAAGTAAATGTAAGTATGGGACTTGCTTCATATCCTGAAACCTGCGAAGACGTAGGTGAGGTTGTTGACAGGTCTGACCAGGCTCTTTACTACAGTAAGGAACATGGCCGAGGAAGAATTACAATTGACGGAAGAGAGGGAGAGTAAACAAATGAACGTACTTGTAATTAACGCAGGCTCTACATCACTTAAGTATCAGCTGATCGATTCAGTTTCTGAGGCAGTGCTTGCAAAGGGACTTTGTGAAAGAATCGGAAGCGAAGGTGGTAAACTTAAATATGATGTTATTTCCACTGGCGAGAAGAAAGAAAAGGATATCGATATGCCTGATCACGGTGTAGCCCTTCAGGCTGTTATAGATGTTCTGGTTGATCCTGTGGATGGTGCAGTAAAGTCACTTGAAGAGATTGATGCTGTAGGACACAGAGTTGTACATGGTGGAGAATACTTTAGTTCTTCTGTAGTAGTTGATGATGAGGTTATAAAGAAGGTTGAAGAGTGCTCAGAGCTGGCTCCTCTTCACAATCCTGCAAATCTTCTGGGAATCAGAGCATGTCAGAAGCTTATGCCAAATGTACCTCAGTGTATAACATTTGATACAGCTTTCCATCAGACTATGCCTAGCAAAGCGTTTATGTATGCTCTGCCATATAGATTCTATACAGATTATAAGATCAGACGTTATGGTTTCCATGGTACCAGCCACAGCTTTGTAAGCAAGGCTGCAGCTAAATACCTTGATAAGGATATAGCCGATTCAAAGATGATAATCTGTCATCTGGGTGGTGGCGCAAGTATTACTGCTGTAAAGGGTGGAAAGTCGGTTGATACATCCATGGGACTTACACCACTTGAAGGTATGGTAATGGCTACAAGAAGCGGAAGCCTTGATCCTGCCATTGTTCAGTTTATTGCAAACAAAGAGCAGAAGTCTATAGATGAAGTACTTGAGATTCTGAATAAGAAATCCGGTCTTTTCGGTCTTTCTGAAAAATCCGGTGATGCCCGTGATATCGATCAGGGTGTTAAGGATGGTGATGAGAAGTCAATCCTTGCATATGATACATTTGTATATAATGCAGCTAAGCTTATCGGCTCCTATGTTGCAGCAATGAACGGAGTTGATCTTATAGCATTTACAGCAGGTATCGGCGAGAATGATTCAGCTATCAGAAAGTCCATACTTGAGTATCTTACATATCTTGGCATTACAATTAAGGATGATGTTAATGATGCAACTCATGGTGAGGAGGCAGTTCTTTCAACTGATGACTCAAAGGTTAAAGTTGTTGTTATTCCTACAAATGAGGAACTTGCAATAGCAAGAGAAACAGTTGCACTTCTTAAATAATCATTATATTTAAAAATGTTTAAAAATTATTAAAAAAACCAGTTGACAAGTTAAGGTCGCATTTGTATAATAGGTCAAGTGTGGTTTCAAACCAAGTATAGACGAGGGAGGTGTGATCCAAATGTCAATTTGTCCAAAGAATAAGATATCAAAGGCAAGACGTAATAAGAGAAGAGCTAACTGGAAGATGACTGCTCCAAATCTTGTAAAGTGCAGTAAATGTGGCGAGCTTATGATGCCTCACAGAGTTTGCAAGAATTGTGGTTCTTATGGCCAGAAAGAGATAATTGCAGTTGATTAATTATAAGCGATATAAGGTTGCTGATTAAAGTAACAATTAAAGCAGGTCTTTTAGACCTGCTTTTTTTAAAATCATTTTTGGAATACTGTTTTTATACTTGAAAATATATATAGATTAGACTAAAATGAAAAAGTTACAAATCTAAAATCTAATGGAGAAAAACAATGATCAATATAGTAATTGATACCATAGGTGGAGATAACGGCCCTGCAGTATGTGTAAAGGGTGCAGTTGAAGGTTTAAAACAAAATGAAAATGTGAAGCTTTTTCTTACAGGCCATAAGGATGAACTGGAAAAACTTCTCTCTGAATATGAATATGACAAAAATCGAATTGAAGTTATAAATGCGACTGAAGAAATAGGACTTAATGAACCTCCTGTAAAGGCTGTTCGTGAAAAAAAAGATTCATCTCTTGTTGTGGGATTAAATCTTGTTAAGGAAGGTAAAGCTGATGCCATAATTTCAGCCGGCAGCACAGGTGCTATACTGGCAGGTGGTCAGTTTGTTGTGGGAAGAGCTAAGGGAGTTAAAAGAACACCTCTTGCTCATCTGCTTCCTACATCAGGTGAGCCATCACTTCTTCTGGACTGTGGTGCAAATGTTGATATAAAACCAGAGGTGCTGGTACAGTTTGCCGAAATGGGTTCCATTTATATGGAGGCTGTCTGTGGCGTTAACAAGCCAAGGGTAGCTGTTGTCAATGTGGGACTTGAGGAAGAAAAGGGAAATCAGCTTGTTAAATCTGCATATCATATTCTTAAGAATAAACAGGGAATTAATTTTGTTGGATCTATAGAAGCCAGAGCCATTCCTTACGGAAAAGCAGATGTTATAGTGGCAGATGGTTTTGTTGGAAATATTATAATCAAGCTTTATGAGGGACTTTCAAAGATGATCCTCAAAGAGCTTAAGACCGCCTTTCTTTCTTCATTTAAAAGTAAGATGGGTGCCATTCTGATAAAGAAGAGTATGAAGAAGACTCTTAAGAAATTTGATGCATCAGACAAGGGCGGGGCACCGCTTCTCGGACTCAAAGGACTTGTTGTTAAAATACATGGAAACTCAAAGGATAGAGAGGTTATATCAGCTATAGCTCAGTGTGTATCCTTTGTAGAAAATGATGTAAATGGAAGAATTGTGAAAGGCTTTGAGGATGTTGAAGAATAAGGATTACAGTAAGCTTGAAGATATACTTATGTATAAATTCAAGGATATAAGTCTTCTTGATACTGCTTTCAAGCATAAATCATATGCCAATGAATCAGTGGATGATCAGATATCTTATGAGAGATTTGAATACCTGGGAGATGCCATACTTGAGTTTATAACCAGTAAAGAGCTGTTTTTAAAATACCCTGATAAAACTGAAGGTGAACTGACTAAGCTTAGAGCCAGTCTTGTTTGTGAATATACACTTTCTCAGATTACTAGAGAGCTTGGCTTTGGTGAATACCTTTATCTCAGTCATGGAGAGGAAATAAATGGAGGTAAAAACCGTCCATCTATCCTGTGTGATCTTTTTGAATCCGTTCTTGGTGCAGTATATCTGGATGGAGGAATGGATGAGGCTGAGAAATATGTAAATAGATTTCTTCTTAGTGATATAGATGGCAGATCAACATTTTATGATGCCAAATCTACACTTCAGGAATATGCTCAGGCTGAGGGAATGCAGCTGGATTACAGACTGCTTTCAACTACCGGTCCTGAACATAACAGAACCTACAGAGTTATAGCAAGACTTAATATGGAAGAATATGAGGAAGGAACAGGACCTACCAAAAAAATGGCAGAGCAGGTGGCTGCTCATCAGACTATTATCAGGTTAGGTATAGAATAATGTATTTAAAAAGCATAGAAGTAAATGGTTTTAAATCATTTGCAAACAGAATAGATTTTAAATTTGAAAAAGGAATAACCGGTATAGTTGGTCCTAATGGATCAGGAAAGAGTAATGTTGCCGATGCGGTCAGGTGGGTTCTGGGTGAGCAGAGTGCATCCAAGCTTAGAGGCTCTAAGATGGAGGATGTAATCTTCGCGGGAACAGAGCAGAGAAAACCTCAGGCTGCAGCTTATGTTGCCATTACTCTGGATAACAGTGATCACAGTCTTCCTATTGATTATAATGAAGTTACTGTCGCAAGACGAGTATATCGTT
This sequence comes from uncultured Lachnospiraceae bacterium, assembly GCA_902795855.1. Classification (GTDB taxonomy): domain Bacteria; phylum Bacillota; class Clostridia; order Lachnospirales; family Lachnospiraceae; genus Eubacterium_Q. The sequence continues at coordinate 1,190 of CADBMW010000300.1, read as the reverse complement.
CAGGTGAAAGTGAGTATCTTCTTAATGGAAATGTAACAAGACTTAAGGATATCAATTCTCTTTTCTTTGATACCGGTATAGGTAAAGAAGGATATTCCATCATAGGACAGGGTCAGATTGAAAGAATTCTTTCTGATAAGCCGGATGACAGGCGTGCTCTTTTTGATGAAGCAGCAGGTATCGTTAAGTATAAGAAGAATAAGCAGATTACTGAGAAACAGCTGGATAGTGAGCATGACAATCTGAATCGTGTAAATGACATACTCAGCGGACTTGAAGACAGAGTTGAACCTCTTAGGGAACAGTCGGAAAAGGCAAAGATTTATCTGGAACTGAAAGACAGACAGAAGACTCTGGATATTAATTCCTTCCTTATTGAGATTGATAAAATCAGAGAAAAAATAGATGAAAATGAGTCAAAGCTGGATATTACAGAAACAGATACAAAGAGACTGAAGGAAGAGTTTGATTATACAAAGGTTGAGTATGAACGCCTGGAATCCAAGCTTGAAGAACTGACTCAGAGTATTGATGAAACTAAGGGTCTCATCAGCGAGAAAAAGCTGGAGAATGAGCATGCTGACGGTGAGATCAGAGTTATCAATGAAAAGATTTCCTCTGAAAATGTCATTACTGCTGAAATTAATACTCAGATTGAACGTTTAGAGAAAAGAATCAGTGAGTTAAGTGACCAGAAAAAAGCTATAAATGAAAAGAGAAGCGTAGTCGCAAAAGAGCTTAAGGAAAAAGAGAAAGCTGCAAACTCCACTGATAAAGACAGAATAAAGGCCGAAAATGAAGAAAATGAAATAGCCGGCCGTATCAACAGTGCAAAAACAGATATTATAGAATTTATAAATGAGGGTGGTAATCTGAAGGAAAAGATAGCCAGATATGATACCATGCTCGAAAATATAAATCTTAGAAAAACAGAGCTGAAATCAAAGCTTCTCCAGGATAAGAGCGAGGAGTCAGAGGTTCTGGCTAAAAAGAACACTTACGAAAGTGATAAAGCTTCTGTTGACGAAGCTCTTGAAAAGGCTAAGGTTAAGCTCTCAAAGTGTGAAACTGAACTCAGATCCGTTTCCGAAAGAGGCGGCATTGTAAAAAATGATATACAGAAATATAACCAGAATATTATAGGACTTAAATCCAGGTATGAAAGCCTTAGAAACCTGACAGAACGCTAT
>CADBMW010000299.1 GCA_902795855.1 uncultured Lachnospiraceae bacterium | reverse complement strand
TCGTAGTAATACTTCTGCTTCCGGCTGTACTGAGAGTATTTGATAAACTGATCATCAATACATCAATGGGATTTGGAAATCTTAAGAAGAAGATAAAGGTTGAGAGGAGAGGTGTATAATGAGAAAGAATCTTATGAGAAGAAAATATATAGCAGCAGCCATGTGTATAATGCTGGCAGGCTCCATGGCATTTCAGGGTACGGGAAGAGCCGGAATAAATAATGTCTATGCAGCTGAAGCTGAGGATGAAAGTGAGCAGGAGATAACAGATTATCTTATCCAGAGCTTCCTTTCCGGAAATGAGGATGATACCGATAAAGATGAATCAGTATATCTGATAGCTGATCCTGATGGTAATGTAAATGAGACCATTTGCTCAGAGTGGCTAAAGGTTTCAGAGGGTGAAGAAGAGGTAAAGGACGTAAGCAGCCTTGATAATATCGAAAATGTAAAGGGTGATGAGACCTTCACACAGGACGGTGATAAGCTTACCTGGAAAACAAAGGGAAATGATATCTATTATCAGGGAACGACTGATGAGAAGGCTCCTGTATCAGTAAAGGTTAAATATTATCTGGATGGTAAGGAAGTGTCAGCTGATGATCTCAGCGGAAAATCAGGACATGTAAAGATCAGATACGAATATGAAAATACATCAGCTTCCGGAGAAGACTTCGTACCATTTGTCATGGTAACGGGAATGTTCCTGGATACAGCAAGGTTTTCTGATGTAAAGGTTACAAACGGCAAGGTTGTTTCAGACGGAAGCAGATTTATAGTAATAGGTTACGGACTTCCGGGAATCGCTGAAAAGATAGCTCCCGGAAAGGATGTGGATATTCCGGATTATTTTGAAGTTGAGACAGAGGCTTCGGATTTTGAACTGGGAATGAGCATTACTGTTGCATCAGCTGAAAGTCTTCTGGGTGACGAAGGAATAGATATATCTGATCTTGAGGAAAAGATAAATGATGCCGGAGACGAATACCAGAGCGGTATGAATAGTCTCAGCAATGGAATAAATGAATATACCAGTGGCGTGGATCAGGTAGCAGATGGTGTAGGAAGCCTCAGTGAAGGAAGCAAAAAGCTGGAGTCCGGAGCAGGAGATCTTTCCAAGGGAATCAACAGTGCTTATAAGGGAAGCAAATCTCTTAAATCCGGTACAAAGTCAGCATATAAAGGATCTGTAAGTCTGGAAAAAGGAGCTTCAAAGCTTAAGACCGGTGCTACAAGCCTTTCCACAGGAACTACAAGCCTTTCCACAGGTGCTGCTTCTCTCGCAACAGGAGCATCCGGACTTTCTAAAGGAGCATCAAATCTTCAGACAGGACTTCTCAGTGCAAATACAGGAGCTTCAGATTTAAATAAAGGTCTTGGAACACTTTCCGGTGGTGCAGCTCAGCTGGAGCAGGGACTTAAAACTCTGAACGATAACGGTGCTAATCTTAAAAACGGAGCTGAGTCTCTTAAAAATGGTATAGACCAGCTGTCAGCTAACAGCGCTGCTCTTAATCAGGGTGCAGAAAATCTTGATGCAGGAGTTGACTCTCTTGTAGCAGGACTGGGCAGTACCATATCCGAGCTTCAGGCTGCGCAGCAGCAGTATGCCTCATCAGCAGCTAATCTTAGTGCAGCAGCTGAGTCAGCCAAGGCTTCGGGAGATATGGATGGATATGTAAATTATGCAACTCAGGCAGCCGGTGCAAAGGGTGCAGCAGATGCCCTTCAGTCTGTAATACAGAAAATGAGTGCACAGGATACATCAGCCCTGACACAGGGTTCGGAAGCATTAAAGAATTCAGTTGCCGCATACACAGGCGGAGTAAGCCAGCTGGCAGACGGAGCTAAAAATCTTAAATCAGGCGTAGACCAGTATACTGAAGGAGTATCCGGAGCATATTCAGGGGCAACCCAGATCACTACAGGAATCGGTTCAGCATATACAGGTTCCCAGGCTCTTGTGGAAGGAACTGCTGCAGCATATTCAGGAGCGGCTCAGCTTTCAACAGGTGCCGGAGCTCTTGTAACAGGAGCTGCAAATCTCAGTACAGGTGCAGCAAAACTGAGTGAAGGAAGCAAGGCAGTTGTAAAGGGAGCCGGAAGTCTGGAAACAGGATCAAAGAAGCTTTCAAAGGGATTAAAGAAGCTGGATAATGGTACAGGAAATCTGAAGAAGGGATTGCTTAAGATTAAGACAGGTGCAGAAATCCTGGAAGAAGGAACCGGAACTCTTGATGATGGTGTAGGTGAACTTAAGGCTGGTACTGATCAGCTTTCAGCAAACAGTGATGCACTTAGAAATGGTTCAAAGCAGCTTCAGGATGCTACTGATCTTATAATTTCAAAGATCAAAGAGGCAGAGGAAAATGTAGATGAATATGTTGGTAATCTCAATAGCCTCAGCAAAGCGGGAAGTGAATATGAATCCTTCGGTGGAATCTCTGATGGCATGAAGGGAAAGACAAAATTCATCATCAGGATAGATGGTATAGGCGAAGAAAAACAGTAAATAGAAGTAGAAAAAACTAAGTAAAATGTGCTAAAATGACATATGTGTCAAAAGAGGATTTTGACACATGTGTCATTTTTGATTACAGAAGGAAGAAGGTGTTTTTGTGAGCGAATTGTATGAAAACAGAGAGCTCTCGTGGCTCAGATTTAATGAGAGAGTATTGGAGGAAGCAGAGGATAAAAGAAATCCTCTGTGTGAAAGACTTACATTCATGTCTATCTATCAGACAAACCTGGATGAGTTTTTCATGGTAAGAGTTGGATCTCTTCATGACCAGATGCTTCTGGAGGATGATCCAAAGGAAAACAAAACAAATATGACTGCTTCTGAGCAGATGGAAGCAATAAGGGAAAGGGTTCGTGTCCTGGGGGAGAGAAAGGACCAGTCCTACCATAAGCTGATGAAGGAAGTGGAGAAAAAAGGTCTGAAGCTGGTAAACTTTTCTGACCTGAATGAACAGGAGAGCGCATTTCTCAGGGGGTTCTTTGAAAGAGAAATTCAGCCGCTTCTTTCACCATTTACCGTCAGCAAGAAGAGACCATTTCCATTTATAAAGAATAAGGAAATCTGTGCTACGGCACTTCTTGAAACAAAGGGTGGAAAAAGCCGTTTCGGTGTAGTTCCATGCAACAATGGTATGTTTTCCCGTCTTATAGCCATTCCTGACAGGAAGGGAACATATATGCTGGCGGAAGAGCTTATACTGCATTTTCTGCCTGAAGTTTTTGCGGGCTATACCATTTCCTGCAAGTCTCTGGTAAGGGTTACCAGAAACGCAGATATAGATGCGGATAAGGTATATGATGAGGAGCTGAATTACCGCGACCACATGGCTGAGGTTATAAAGCTGAGAAGAAAGCTGGAGCCTGTAAGACTGGAATATACCAGAGATATAGATAAAAAGATAATCAAAAACATAGCTGATTTCTTCAGCATTGATAAGGATATGATATTCAGAACTGATGCTCCACTGGATATGTCATTTGTCTTTGAGTTCCAGGATGAGCTGAGACATGACAAGACTCTCTTCTTCGACAAGAGGATTCCTCAGAAGTCTCCTGAAATTGATGAATCAAAGCCTCTTATCCCGCAGATTATCGAGAAGGATAAATTCCTGTCTTACCCATATGAAAATATCAGGCCTTTCCTGAATATGCTTCATGAGGCAGCAAATGATCCGGATGTTGTATCCATAAAGATGACATTGTACCGACTGGCTAAGCACAGTAAGGTGGTTGAAGCCCTTGTGGAGGCTGCGGAAAATGGTAAAGAAGTGGATGTTCTGGTTGAGCTGAAGGCCAGATTTGATGAGGAAAATAACATTGGCTGGTCACGTATGCTTGAGAATGCAGGATGCCATGTTATATATGGACTGGATGGACTGAAGGTTCATTCCAAGCTTTGTCTCATTACCATGAAGAAGGGTAAGGATGTTAAGTATGTTACCCAGATTGGTACGGGAAATTATAATGAGTCCACTGCAAGACTTTATACCGATCTCTGTGTTATGACTGCAGATGAGCGAATAGGTGCAGAGGCTGCAAGAGTGTTCCATGCCCTTTCCCTGGGAGAGGTAATGAAGAGAACCGAGCATCTTCTGGTGGCTCCAAAATGTCTGCAGAATAAGGTTATAGATAAGATCGACAGAGAAATCCAGATAGCTCAGGATGGCGGAGAGGGATATATCGGAGTTAAGATAAATTCCCTTACTGACAAGAAGATAATAGACAAGCTGATCGAGGCATCCCAGGCTGGTGTTAAGATCGAGATGGTCATAAGAGGTATATGCTGTCTGCATCCGGGGGTTAAGGGAAAGACGGATAACATCAGGATAATCAGTATCGTAGGAAGATATCTGGAGCATTCCAGAATTTACATTTTCGGAAAAGGCGAAAGAGAGGAAATGTATATTGCTTCTGCAGATTTCATGACAAGAAATACTGTTCGAAGAGTAGAGGTTGCTACACCTCTTTATGATCCGGATATTAGAAACAGAGTAAGAGAATTCTTCCAGCTTCAGATGTCTGATAACGTAAAGGCAAGGGAGCTTAAGAAGGATGGATCATATAAATATGTGCCGCATAAAGCTCCGCTAATTAATTCACAGGAGATTTCATTTGACCAGGCATATAAAGCGTTGGAGACTAATTAAGATTTATGAAGAAGAGACGTATAAGTATTAAAACCTATATTCTTATATCAACTTTTATACTTATGGGAATATCGCATATAGCGGTATTCTTTGCGTCCTTCTTTTTAGTGCGCGAAAAATTAAGACAGAATACGCTTAAGAGTGCTCAGCGAGAGGTGAATGAGATAATCTCTTACATCGAAAACAGCGACGACGTGGAAGAACAGAAAAGCGAAAGAGTCAGTTATCTCTGCGATGAAGCTGCCAGAAGACGTAATGGCCGTGTCATGATCATTTCCAGGAACTATGAAATAGAAAGCGATACAAGGAATGAGAAAAAGGCGGACTTCATAATCAATAGAAATGTTATGCAGGTTATGACCGGCAATTATCAGAATCATTCGGTGATGGAAAAAAACAGTATAGAAATCATCAGCCCCATCAAGGTGGGTGATAATATCACCGGAGTAGTTCTTATGAATGCTTCACTGATGGCTATCAATAGTTCTATGTTTAAGGAATTCATGCTGATAGGAGCGGTTATACTTTTTATTTTCGCGATTGATATTCTGGCTATAATTAAGATATCAAGAGGAGCGGTAAGTGATCTTGAAGGAATAAATGAGCAGATGACTCATACTGTTCAGGGTAATCTTCAGGAAAGACTTCCGGAGCAGAGATTTTCCGAAACAGATGAATTCGCTGATAACTTCAATGAGATTCTTTCAAGGCTGGCCTCCATAGACCAGACCAGATCGGAATTTGTTTCAAATGTGTCTCATGAGCTTAAGACTCCTATCACATCCATGAAGGTACTGGCAGAATCCATTACCGAAAATGAAGGGGCGGGAGTTGAGGATTATAAGGAATTCATGACGGACATTATAGATGAGATAGACAGGGAGACAAAGATAATAAATGATCTTCTGACTCTTGTAAAAACCGATTCCCAGGGAATTCAGATGAATTTTGAGGAAACGGATATAAATGAAATGCTGGAGACTATCATTAAGACTGTAACGCCCCTTGCCAAGGTTAGAAATATTAATATCGAGTATGAAAGCTTCAAGAATGTAAGCGCCGAGGCGGATGTTGTAAAGCTTTCTCTTGCCATTTCAAACCTTGTGGAAAATGCGGTTAAATACAATATTGAAAATGGCTGGATTAAATGCAGTCTCAATGCTGATAATAAGTATTTTTATATCAAGGTGGCCGACTCCGGCGTGGGAATTCCTGAGGACGCAAAGGATAAGGTGTTTGATAAATTCTACAGAGTTGATAAGGCCAGAAGCCGTGATACCGGTGGAACCGGTCTGGGACTTGCCATAACAAGAAGCATAATAAATGCCCACAGAGGTACCATTAAGCTTTATAGCGAGTCCGGAAAGGGAACAACATTTACGGTAAGGATTCCTATGAGACAGGACAAAACCAGGATACTTACTGCAGAAGATGTAAAGGCCATTGAGGTGACGAATGATGATGCTAAAAAAGAAGATTAATATCCGGCAGTTCTTATCCGTCGGACTAATCTACATTTTAATAGCTTTTATTTTGACGGGATGCGAGCTTGACCCTGAGCCGGCACAGGAATCCATAACTGATTTTGTGTCTGCCAAGGCAGGTACAGTTCAGCTTTATCACGCCACTGCGGATAAGGTGGTTCCCGATGAGGAAAGATATCAGCTGAAGCAGCCTGACAATCTGCCTGCTGCAGTTGAAGAGGTTATAGAGGCTATGACCTATGACGACAGTATCAGTATTGAGAAATACCTGGTGGATGAAAATAATGGAGTTACACTTTTCATGCATTTTGCAGATGGAGTAACTGCGGAGGCAAGACTTCTGAATGAAGCAGCAATTGTAAAAAGTATTGAGGAACTGGATATCAACGGAGTGGGAATCGTGCTTCTGGATGATGCCGGAAATGAAATAGAAAGAGCTACCTATACTGACAGCTCCTTCTACTACTATGAACAAGGGGAATAGAATGAGGAGACCTCTGTTTATAACGGGCCTGGTCTTCGTGACCGGTGAAACGGCCTACAGGCTGTGGGAGTTATATCCCATATACTCCGCAGTCTTAATAGCGGGATTTTTGATAATAATGATAATAAGCAACAGATATATGCTGAATGGTAAAAAAAGCATAAATCTGTTGCTTTTTTCATGCTTTATTTTCGGAGCTTTGTGGAGCTTTGTATATTCATATTCCGGAACTGATTCACAGACAAAGCTTCTGGAAAGCCGGATTGGTACCGGAGAGAAAATCAGCCTCACAGGTTATATTCAAAGCATCCAGAAAAGCTCTTCGGGATATCAGCTGAGGATAAAATGCCATGGGAAAAAGCTGCTGATGTATGTGGATGAGGATGAGATGAAGGAGACTCTTGAACAGGGAAGATATATCAGTATTCAGGGCACTGTGGATGCTCTGAGGAAAAATACCAATCCCGGAGAAATGGATATGGAAATGTATTATCTGGGGCAGGGAATAAGCTGTCAGATAGATGCGGATCATTATGAAACCGGCAGAGTATGCAGATATGATCTTTTCATCCTGGGCAGGATAAGGAAAAAAGCAGGAGAAATAATAGACAGATACTATTCTCCTGAAAACGCAGCTATATTAAAGACCATGATTTTGGGCGACAGATCAGAGCTGGACAAGGATACAAAACTCATATACCAAAGAAGCGGCATTGCCCATATTCTTGCAATATCGGGACTCCATATAATGCTGCTGGCAGGAATTCTGGAATGGCTTATGGAAAAGCTTTGGATAAAGAAAAAATGGGCATACATCGTAAGCATGGGCCTGCTTATTCTATATGGCCTTATGACAGGAATGTCCCAGGCCACCATGAGGGCGGTGATAATGCTGGTTATCATGAGAAGCTCATACTTTTTCAGAAGGACTCCGGATACGCCGACCTGCATGATGGAAGCTTTGCTGATAATGATAATAATGAACCCTGACTGCATCTTCAGTACAGGTCTTTTGATGAGCTTTGCGGCTATGGCCGGCATATGGACCGGAACCGTGTTCTATGACGTGATATTTGAAAAAGAAAGATTTTTAATGCTGCCTAGAAATGCGAGAAGCTTAGTAAAGGGTATGACAGAGCTTCTGGTAATGTCCACTGCCATCAGTCTCTGGATGCTTCCATTGGTGATACTGAATTACAGTGAGGTCCCCACTCTGACCATGATACTGAATTACATAGTAACCTCCCTGCTCAGTGTTGTGATAGTGCTATGTTTCGTAGTAATCCTTGCCGGATTTCTGGTATCAGTTTCCGGATCTCTGGTGCCTGCTTCCGAATCTCTGGTGCCTGCTTCAGAATCTCTGGTGCCTGCTTCAGAATCTCTGGTGCCTGCTTCCGGTGTAGGAGGTGGCTGGCAGATGGTAGTTGAGATCCTAATAAGGCCGGCAGTATGGGTATCATCTGAAATTCTGGAGTTTTACGGATTTCTGTGCAGACTCATTCTTAAGATACCATTTTCAGTGGTCATAACAGGGCATATTCAGGTGTGGCAGGTGATGCTTTATTACGGCGTGCTGATATGTATTTTACTGGCGCTGGATAAGTGGGTGAAGAGATTTAAAACTAGACGAGGAAGTCAGGTGGAGTGTTTTGAAGAGAAATCTGGAACTTGGGCAGAACGTTTGATGAAGGGACCTGGATCTCGGGGAATGAACCTTTTGAAGGGGCGTGGATTTTTG
>CADBMW010000298.1 GCA_902795855.1 uncultured Lachnospiraceae bacterium | reverse complement strand
TGATGATGAGGTGATGGAGTTTGGCCCCGGCAGTGATGATGAGGTGATGGAGTTTGGCCCCGGCAGTGATGATGAGGTGATGGAGTTCGGCCCCAGCGGAGATGATGAGGCAATGGAGTTTGAACCAGAATCGGAGGAATAGAGATTATGAAGTTAAAGAAAATCAGAGAATATCTCTATAATGATGAAATAGATATATATCAGAGATCCTTCGTAATGAACCTTATTAGTGTTATAACTATCCTGTTTATAACTACATTGGAGCTCATATTTATGCATCAAATGTGGCGGGAAGTATTCAGTACCTTCATTGCTGTTTTGATAATGGGAGTTGTGGGTTTTTTCTCCTTAAAAAAGAGAAAGCCTGAAATAGGAGCATTTTTAATAGCTCTGTTTATGTGTTTTATATTCTTTCCTGTTACATTCATAAATGGCGGAGGTATAAAGGGCGTTGGTACTGTCTGGTTTATATTCAACATGTTCCTTATCAATGTACTTCTTCAAGGAAAGAAAAGATTAGTATTCTATATTCTGGAGGAGATAGTATGCGTAGGATGTTTTGTTTTAGTTTATATTCATCCTGATATTACACCTGTTTATTCCGGTGTAATTGCATATGTTTATTTATTTACTACAATTTTCCTTATATGTAATGCAATTATGCTAATGCTGACTTTTGAGAATAATCTGTATATTAATGCAAATGATAAGACGAAGAAGCAGAATGAGGAAATCGAAGCTCTTTATGCATCCCAGAACAGATTCTTTTCAAGTATGAGTCATGAGATCCGTACTCCTATAAATACCATTATAGGTTTGAACGAGATGATACTTCGTGAGAATATCAGTGATGAGATAGCAGAGGATGCTATAAATATAAGATCTGCCAGTAAAATGCTTCTGAATACCATAAATGATATCCTGGATATGTCTAAATTCCAGGCCGGTGATATGAGGCTTCTGATAGAGACCTACTCAACAGGTGATATGCTTTCAGAACTTGTGGGAATGCTATGGCTTAAAGCCAAGGAAAAAAATCTGGATCTTAGAGTAACAGTTGCTCCTGACATTCCTGCAGAGCTGCGGGGGGATGAAGTCAGAATCAAGCAGATTCTTATGAATATTCTGAATAATGCCATAAAGTATACAAAAGAGGGTTCCGTTTCTCTTTCTGTTGAATGTGAGAAAAGGGAAGATGGCATTTACAATATGATCTACACTGTAGAGGATACGGGAATGGGAATCAAGAAGGAGGATATCCCATATCTGTTCTCGGCCTTCAAAAGAGTAGACGAAAAAAACACAAAGCATATTGAAGGAACCGGTCTTGGTCTTTCTATCGTAAAACAGTTCCTGGAACTGATGGATGGAAAAGTAACCGTAAACAGTGTATATACAAAGGGTTCTACATTTATAATCGAGATTCCTCAAAAGGCTGCTTCTGAGAAGGAACTGGGAGAATATGATTATAATGAACGCCATAAGTTTAAGACGAGAAGCGTCTATAAGCAGAAGTTCGAGGCACCTGAAGCAAAGCTTCTGGTTGTAGATGATAATGAATCAAACCTGATGGTTGTAAAGAAGCTGCTTCGTGATACCAAGGTGCAGATAGATGCAGTGAAGAGCGGAAGGGAAGCCCTTACAAAAACACTGGAGACCAAATACCATATCATTTTCATGGATCATCTGATGCCGGAGATGGATGGAATTGAGTGCTTCAGAAGTATTCGTAACCAGACAGGTGGACTAAATAAAGAAACAAATATTATCATACTTACTGCTAATGCAGGAGAGGAAAACCGTCTGCTTTATGCAAAGGAAGGATTTAACGGACATATCGTTAAGCCGGTTACCGGAGAGATTCTTGAAAATGAAGTATACAGATATCTTCCTAAGGATTTGGTAACAATTAAAGACGAAAGTGACGAGATAGTGGATGAGACTGTACTATGGATGAAGGATACGGCAAGAAAGAAAAAGATTGCCGTTACCACTGAAAGTATAGCAGATATCCCAGAAGTACTGATCAAAAAATATGATATAGGAATTATACCTCATAAGGTAATAACCACGGAAGGTACCATATTTAAAGAGGGCGTGGAAATAGATACAAAGGGTGTTATGGATTATATGGAAGATAAGAATCACCTTATGATGCCCCTTGCACCTTCTTTGGAAGAAACGGAAGCTTTCTACGCTCAGCAGCTGACACAGGCAAATAATATAATACATATCTGCATATCTCCGAAGATTATAAATTCAGGATATGATATAGCAGTAAGTGCTGCTAATTCCTTTGATAATGTTACTGTTGTGGACAGTGGACATCTTTCCAGCGGGCAGGGTATCCTTGTTCTTTCTGCCTGCAGAATGGCAGTTGCAGGAATGAATGTAGATGAGATACTTGCAAAGCTTGAAATCATGAAGAAGAGAATCCGGACCAGTTTTATTGTGGATAGTATGGAATATCTGGCAAGATCAAAACAGGTATCTGAACGTAGAGCTACTTTAATTGATGTGTTAATGGTAAGACCTACTATTGTCATGAAAAATGGCGCCATGGTTCAGGGCGGAATCAAGTTTGGAAGCAGGGAAAAGGCTTGGAAGAATTATATTGACTCCATTTTATCAGAGGGTAGAATAGATAAGACGATAATGATAGTAACCTATGTTGGTCTGACTCAGAAAGAACAGGATTGGATCAGGAGAAGGATTGAAAGACGAATTAAACTTGATAATCTCTTCTTCCAGGAAGCCAATCCGGCTATAGCCGCTAACTGTGGTCCAGGCACCTATGGACTGATATATGTTCGTGAAGCCTGATGGAGAAAACATCAGTAAAAGGATTACCTTTCACTTTGATAAAGAGAAATCATATAATAGAAAAGAGAGACTTAAATGGAATTAACGATTCTTATGCCTTGTCTGAATGAGGCAGAAACCCTGGGAGTATGTATTGATAAGGCCAATACCTTTTTACGTGAAAGTAAAGTGGATGGTGAGGTTCTGATTTCCGACAATGGTTCAACAGATGATTCTGTAAAGATTGCTACCGAAAAGGGTGCCATGCCATGGCTGCATCGTTATATTGGTAATCCGGTGCTTTCAAAGATTGGCTGTGTATTATTTCATAGCAATATAGGAGATTTCCACTGCGGTCTTCGTGGTTATAACAGAGAAGCTATTCTGAGTCTTGGACTTCAGACTCCGGGTATGGAATATGCCAGTGAAATGGTAATTAAGTCGGAACTTAACCATTTGAAGATAACAGAGGTTCCTACAACTCTAAAGAAGGACGGCAGAAGCAGAGCACCGCATCTCAGAAGCTTCAGAGACGGATGGAGACATCTTAAGCTGCTTCTTATGTATTGTCCGGATTGGTTATTCAAATATCCAAGTATTATATTGATGAGTATAGGTGTGATAGGAAGTCTGACTATATTATTAGGACACCTTGGTGGTCTAAATATCAGGTTCAGTATAAATACACTTCTTTATCTGATGCTATTTATCATTCTCAGCTTTACCAGTTTTACCTCATTTTTGATGGTAAAACTGTATGCCTATAATCATGATTTTCTTCCTACCGGGGAGAAAAACTGGAATCAGATTTTAAGAGGTGACTACTTTATCTTTGGCGGAATGATAGCAGCTCTTATAGGAATCATAATGAGTATTGTGGCACTGGTTATCTGGCACGGCAAGGATTACGGAGCACTGGAGCCGGAGAAGATAATGAGATTAACAATCCCTGCTGTTGCACTTATAATAATGGGAGCGCAAAGCTTTTTTGATGGGTTTATCATAGGAATAATTAAAGTCAAAAATAAGGACGAATAATATGCATTATTGACTCATTTTAAAAAATGAAGTATTTGACATGAAGACAGTTAGGTGGTATTATAAATAGGCGCTTTGAAAAAAGTGCAACTGAATATTCCGTCAGTTTATGCCGCAAAGGCTTAGACTTGGTAGAGATAAATTCAGCAAGGAGATGTACTCAAGTGGCTGAAGAGGTGCCCCTGCTAAGGGTATAGGTCGTTAACGCGGCGCGAGGGTTCAAATCC
>CADBMW010000297.1 GCA_902795855.1 uncultured Lachnospiraceae bacterium | reverse complement strand
TTTAAATCTCATTTAATTTTCCCATGGAAGTTTGTTGTTGTCAGTTCTGTCGCTGCTTCCGGATGTTTTCGGAGCCACCTGAACCGGTACCTCTCCTGATGCATTTGAATCCTTCTGTGTTTCAGAACCAGCAACTTTTGAATCATTAGCGTCTGTTTTATTTTCTATAGCTGTCGAAGTATCTGCCTGAGCGGAAGATGTCTGATTTACTGTTGCATTATTCACAACATTTGTATCAACACCACTCTCAACTGTTGTATTATCAACCGTTGTCTCAGCTGTCTCAGCTTTTGTTTCTTTCTGTGAGGTCTCTGCAGGCTTTACCATATCCTGTACAGGCTGCTTGTTTTCAGAAGATTTCTTTGTATCCGGATTTTCCTTTATGGTTTCGAATACATCCGTATCCTCTGCAGCTTCATTCAGAAGAGCGTCTCTTCTCTTTTTGAATTCATCACTGGCAAATACTCTGACTTTATCCTTAGCAGAAGACTTTTCTTTTTCGGAAGAGCTTTCCTTCTCGTTCAGTTTCTCAGCTTCCTTTTCTTTCTTTGAAGCCTTTTTCTTCTGCTTCTTAGTCTTTTCCTTTGAAGCCTTTTCCTTAGCCTTTTTTACTTTGGCTCTTTCCTTAAGCTTCTCAGTTGTGTCCGTTACCTTCCAGGCCTTTCCGCCAGAGGTAAGTGATGTGCTCATATCTATCACCGGATATACTCCGCCTGTTACCTGGTTGAATATATCCATGAATTCTTTACCGGTAATAGACTCATGATCTATCAGATAAAGTGCTATGGCATCAAGTATATGCTCATTTTCGGAAAGAATCTTCACTGCCCGATCATAAGCATTGTTGATAATGATACGAACCTCATCATCGATCATGGTAGCAGTTTCATCTGAACACTGGAGCATTGCTCTTCTATCCAGATATTCGCCGGTTATTCCTTCCAGCTGTACCATACCGAATCTCTCAGACATACCGTACATGGTAACCATTGCTCTGGCTTCCTTGGTAGCCTGCTCTATATCGTTTGAAGCTCCTGAAGTTACAGAAGGAAACTTGATAGCCTCGGCTGCACGTCCACCCATAGTAATAACTATGTGAGCTTCCATCTCAGCCTGGGTCTCCAGATATTTCTCCTCCTCAGGTGTCTGCCATACATACCCCAGAGCTCCCATGGTTCTTGGAACTATGGTTATCTTCTGCACTGGCATTGTATTCTTCTGAAGCATTGTCAGAAGCGCATGTCCTGCCTCATGATAAGCAACTATGCTCTTCTCCTCTGCTGAAAGGATACGATCCTTCTTTTCCTTACCTGCAAATACTACTTCAACGGATTCTATGAGATCATCCTGGGAAACGAATCTTCTTCCCTTTCTTACAGCAGTAAGTGCAGCTTCATTTATAATATTTTCAAGATCAGCACCTACTGAACCGCTGGTTACATTTGCAAGCTCGTGAAGATCAACTGTCTCATCTAATTTAACATCCTTGGAATGTACTTTAAGGATATCTTCACGTCCTTTAAGGTCAGGTCTTTCAACTATAACTCTTCTGTCAAATCGTCCTGGTCTGAGAAGGGCCTTATCCAGAACCTCAGGTCTGTTTGTTGCTGCCAGGATTATGATACCCTTTGATGAATCAAAACCATCCATCTCAGAAAGCAGCTGGTTAAGAGTCTGCTCTCTTTCGGAATCGCCACCCATGTGACGGGTATCACGGCTTCGTCCTATGGCATCTATCTCGTCTATAAATATTATACATGGTGCTTTTGCATTTGCCTGTTTGAAAAGATCTCTTACACGGGATGCACCTACACCTACATACATTTCTACAAATTCAGAACCTGACATTGAAAAGAAAGGAACTCCTGCCTCACCTGCTACAGCCTTGGCAAGCAGTGTCTTTCCTGTTCCCGGAGGTCCCACCAGAAGGGCACCCTTAGGAAGTCGGGCTCCGATATCCAGGTACTTGGCCGGATTCTTAAGGAAGTCAACCATTTCCGTAAGGGATTCTTTGGCCTCCTCTTCACCTGCCACATCCTTGAAGGTCACACCGGTATTTTTTGTCATATCATAGAGTTTGGCATTTGACTTACCAACATTCATTATGCCACCGGAACTATTTGATATCCTTCTGAATATCAGCATAGTTATAAAGTACATTACTGCAAAGAAAATAATATAATAAAGTACCTGACCGAGAATGGCATTTCCGCCTTCATCTATAGCTGTAAACTTTACATCCGCCTTTTCAAGTCTTGACACAAGATCATAATCATCAGTTCTTACAACGTAATAGGTTATATTCTGTGTCTTTCTGTCTTCCTCATCAGGAGTAAATTTTACACGTTTCTCATATATCTTTACATCCTTGACCTTACCCTCATCAACCATGCGGATAAATTTGTCATAGGACACCTCCTGCTCGCCGGCAGATCTGTAATTGTTGAGAGCCATAATGAAGATCAATGAAAGAACTATAGCTATGATGATAACACCGATAGTGTTGTTGAAACCGCCTGAATGTTTATTATTGTTATTGTCTTTATTATTATCTGGGGTCTTGTTTTTGTTATCTTCCATTCTTCACCACATCTTATAACTTATATATCTTATTACTTATATAATGGATATTTCTCTGTAATACTCTTAACTAATTCCTCAGCCTTAGCATTATCCTTATCAAGAATAGCTGCCTTGAAAGCATCAGCTATAGTGAACATATCCTCTTTTACAGCACCTCTTGTAGTTACAGCAGGTGTACCTACTCTGATACCACTTGTTACAAATGGTGACTTAGGATCATTAGGAACTGTATTCTTATTTACTGTAATATGAACTGAATCAAGAAGCTTCTCAACTTCCTTACCTGTAAGATCCAGTCTCTTAAGGTCAACAAGCATAAGGTGATTGTCTGTACCACCGGAAACTATATCGAAACCTCTGTCCTGAAGTGCTGTTGCAAGAGTAGCTGCATTCTCAACACCTCTTCCCATATAATCCTTGTAATCCTGAGAAAGAGCTTCCTTGAAGCATACAGCCT
>CADBMW010000296.1 GCA_902795855.1 uncultured Lachnospiraceae bacterium | reverse complement strand
TATGCGCTCCTGCGCTGTCCTATTCTGTCCTTCTCTGTCTTATGCAATGCTGCATTGTCCCTTTTTGTACATCCTGTGTTGTCCTATGAATTCATTTTACAATGGATTACTATATCTTTCAAACCACTATTTAACTTCGTTGTTTGCAAACGGGGTTAAAAAGGTTAAAATTGTTTGTGGGAGGTGCCACGATGGTCTATTCTTTGTACTACAAATCCATGAAGAACGGCTTTAAGATGTTATGAATAATACAGATAATGATTTAAAAAACAGAATAATTGAGCTTGCTTCAAAATCATACAATGAGAATCGATATATTTTCACTGACTTTCTTGATATGTCGCAGCTTTCTTTGTTTTATTCTATAAAAAAGGATGTGGAATATACCGGTGTGAGTGTATATGGCGGGACTGAGAATTGCGAAAGATGTGTGGTCAGGTTTGGTTCTCCGGAAAACTTTGGTTATGATGAGCCATTTCCTATTACACTAATTAGCGTCGCTCCGGTTCAGAAGAAGTTCTCGGAAGCTTTATCTCACCGGGATTTTCTTGGATCGGTAATAGGCCTTGGCCTTGAGAGAAAAAAGATTGGAGATATAATCGTCAGACAAAATGAGGCTTATATCTTCGTGTTAAACAGTATTAGTGAATACATTATAGAAAATCTCAGAAGGGTAAAGCATACTGATGTAAATGTCAGTTTATGTGACGGGATTCCTGACACAATTGCTCCGGAATTTAAAGATGTAAGTATTATAGTTAGCAGCAATCGTCTTGATGCAATTATTGCAAAAGTGTATAACCTTTCAAGAGAATTGGCGATTCGATTTATTTCTGAGGGAAGGGTGTTTGTTTCGGGAATTAAAGTGGACGGAAATGCTAAACGGTTAAAACCTGGGGATGTAGTTTCGGTCAGAGGTAAGGGTAAATTTATCTTTGAGGGTGAAGGCGGAGTAACCAGAAAAGATAAATTGTATATAAATTTGAAAATGTATGTTTGATATTGCGTGTTATAATACACTTGACGTAATGTCGATTTTGTAAAAGTTTTTCTGATAATTTTTTTGTATTTCAGGAGAGCAGCTTGAAAGGATTGCAATGAGACATATTCAGCATTTATGGAAAGAGCTCCATCTATATTTCGCATCCCTGTCCGGGATGCGGCTGTTTATTATTCTGGCTGTTACGGCAGTAATCATTCTGCTGCTGGCAGCCAGCATTATTTCTATCTGTTCCAACTCGCTGAAAAGCATTATAAATAATTCCAGGGAAATATCTGTAAATAAATTCCTCAGAATGAGAAACAGGAAAGGAAAGAAAAACCGGCTGCTGTCAAATAAAGTGGATGGCCCGGGGGTATACATTATTCATAATCATTCTCAGCGAATGTACTATGTAGGCCAGGCTCAGCATATGGTGAGCAGGGCAAATAATCATTTCACCGGAAAGGGTAACGGAAGGGTTTATGCTGACTATGATCATGGTGACAGATTCACTATCCGTTTTGTACCCTTAAAGAAAAGTCGGTTTAAGAATCTGAACGATTTGGAAAGATATTACATTAAAAAATATGATGCGCTGGAAATGGGATATAACAGAACGAAGGGCAACAAATAATATCATTTCAAATATTGCGGCTATAGGACTAATGTAGTAAAATGGGGAGCATTATATAGTTACATTTATGTAGAAAAAAGGATGGATAGTATGAGGATAACAAGAAGTATCAAAAGAATACTGGGTTATACGGCGGTAGCATCTGCACTTTTTGTCATATCATTTATGGTCAATGGTATAGGTGTATTTGCAGCTGAGAATCAGGGCAAAAATCCTGATGAGATAACAATTTATTATGTACAGGATGAGTACAGCAATATAATAGTGCCGGATAATATGGCTAAGTATAAGATAAATACTGAGGGACTGGAGGGAACACCTGAGTTCAGAGCCAGAAACGGAGCATTTGTATATGTTTCTCCGGATGGAGTAATCAGTCCCTGTGCGAGGAATGTATCTATCGCAATTGCAACAGGACATACCGGTGATATGGACAATATTCATTTCACAGATAAAATAGATCGTCTGAATACATATCGATATGCGCCATGCTATGACATAGTTGATGTTACCTGTGGTGATTACCATGAGGAAATCGCTGTTAATGTTAAGAACTATGCTGAGGTCTGGGTCGATGATTTTATCAAGACCACGGCAGCTGAGTTAACTGCCGGCAAGACCAGTGACTATGACAAGATGGAAGCCATAGTAAAGTGGACTGCTGATAATACAGATTATAGTGTAGATTATTCTCGTCTGCATAATATGATTATTTCGAAACGTGGTGACTGTATCGCAAATTCTCAGGTTATTGTAGCTATGTGTAAAAGTGTGGGAATTAATGCAAGTCTCAGACGTTCCTACCAGGATAATGAATTTGTGGGAAACGGCCATATCAATGCCTATGTGGAATGTAAAAAAGGCGCTAACGCAGGTGAGTATAAGGCTGATATGGCATCAATACATAAAGGCAGACCTTATGAAATACATAAGGAAGACGGTGGGTTTTCTGTATGGGAGGAAAGTGATTCTACCATTTATCAGTACGATGGGTTTGATAAAAACATCACAATTCCTGATTCAATGTATGGACATGCCATCACAACCCTCGGTAAGGTAGACAGGTTTGATGCCGACGGCTTTGCACCAATGTTCTATGATCTGGCTGGGGATAAGCATTGTAATGTGGAACAGCTTAATATACCGGCAGGAATTACCAAGATAAATAAAAAAGCTTTATCCGGAGCTTCTGATTTAAAGAAGATAGAGGTTGCAAGTGCAAATCAGAATTATAAATCCGTAGACGGAGCACTTTTTGAAAAATCTGGAAAGCTTCTTTATGTTCCACCCGCAAGAGATTCTTTAACAATAAATCCAAATGATATAACAGCTGTTGATAATTCGGCATTTGATGATGTAAAAGAGCTGAATATTTATTATGGAGGTAACGAAGCATCCTGGAATGGTAAGAACATAAATCTTCCTTCCCATGTGCATGTATTCTTTGGAACCACCCGAGTAACCGGAATTACAGCTTCATCCTATGAAGTGGATATTGCGGATCGTAATACAACAAAGCAGCTGAACTGCAGTGTTTTGCCTTCAAATGCTGCAAACAAAAACATAACATATAAATCTAGTGATATTGTAGTAGCAAGAGTTGATGATAAAGGTCTGGTTACTGCAAGAAGTGCAGGAAGCTGTACCATAACGGCCACAACTTCAGATGGTGGATACGTTGCTGAGATTAAAGTAAATGTAACCATTCCGGGACGTAAAGTCACTATAATAGGTGGTGCTGTTGTTAGTGATGATGTGACATCATCTTCGGGTATATATAATGAAAGTGAAACTGTATCCATAGTAGCCACTGAGGTAGAGGATGGATACTATTTTAAAGAGTGGAAGGTACCGGATGGCGTAGAGCTTCAACAGGAAACTACTGATTCTCCTAGAGCTACATTTAGCATGCCGGATAAGGATGTTACTATCGAAGCTGTTTATAGTGAGTATCTGCCTGTTAAAGTTTATGGCATTAATCTGGATAGATATCTATGTATTGAATCCGAGATACAGTTAAGTGTAAATACATATAGCACGAGTCAGCCAAATCATTACAAGAGAAATATAACCTGGGAGTCCAGCAATCCTGATGTTGCCACTGTTGATTCAAATGGTGTTCTTCGGGCCTGTGGATTTGGAAACACAGAGATATCCGCTACAGTAAAAACCCAGCAGGGTACAGTTACTGTGGGACCTAGATTCGTATCTGTTTCAGATCATATGATGGATGAGGAAACCAGCGTTATAGTTCAGAGGACAGACTGTCTCAGCCAGCCTACCATAATCGAAGGTACATGTGTTAACTGCAATAAGCATATAAGATTAGTAATCCCTGCAGATGGTGAACACTGGCCTGGCACAGAAAATGTTAAGGTTATAAAAGAAGCTACCTGTACAGAACCGGGAATAGCATATAGACGCTGCCTCGTGTGCAATACTCTTTGTGAGGTGGAAACCGAACCTCTGGGACATGACTGGGATGAGGGAGAGGTTGTCACTCCAGCAACTTGTACCGAAGATGGAGTGAAGCTTTGTCATTGTAAGAGAAAGGACTGTAATGCATCAGGCAATCTTCCGATAAAGGCAGAAGGACATAAGTGGGACGAAGGTGTAGTAACAAAGGAACCTACTGAAACAGAGCCGGGAGAGAAGACATATACATGTACAGAATGTAAGGAAACAATGACCAAGGAATTCTATAATTATAATCCGGATAATCCTGATAACCTAGGTCCTGATCCGGTTATTCCGAATCCTTCAGTTCCTGTAACTCCTGCTAACCCGGGAGCTGCGGTTAATCCTGCACCTGCTGCAGCTGCAACTCCTGCAGCAACTGACCCAGGTAAAACTGCTTCTCAGGAAGATGATAAATACATTTCCATAACAGCCGTAACAAGCAAGGATATCAAGAAGAATCTGCTGGTATCCGATACAAAGGGAAAGAGTGGAAAGTACAAGATAACAAAGTTCACAAAGAACAAAAAGACCGGCAAAATAACCGGTGGTACAGTTACCTTTGAGGAACCATTTGATAAGACAGCTAAGACAGTCACCATAAAGGCATCCGTAAAGATAGCAGGAGCCACATTTAAAGTAACCGGAATTGAAAAGAATGCATTTAATGATTGCGCTAACACAGCAACCATAAAGATACAGTCAAAGTATCTCAGCTCCATAGGAAAGAATGCGGTAGCCGGAGCGGCAGACAAACTTACAATAAAGCTCCCGAAAGCCAAGAGCAAGAAGTATAAAAAGCTCATCAAAAAATCAGGATTTGGGAAAAAGAAAATAAAATATAAATGAGTCAATAGGGACGGTTCTGATTGACTCAAAAAAATGAGACAGTTCGGGGTGAGTCTTGAACTGTCTCATTTTATATGGGATTCGTAACAAAAAACTATATTCTTTTCTTTGCTGTTTTTATGTTTTAATGACCTGAATTACGTAAATTTTAGAAAAATATAAAAAAATCGGGGCGTAAAAATTCACAAAAAAAATTTCGCTTTTTGTAATCTTTTATAAATGGTATAATCCAGGAAGCGAAATAATCAGAATCTCAGGAGGGTGGTAATTTGAGAAAGAGTATTTTAAATGTTATTCGAACCGGGGCAGTGGTTATGGCCATGTCTCTTGCACTGCCGGCGGGGGCATTTGCGGCCGGAAATTCAGGTGCAAATGACAAAACTTCTGCGGCTTCGGACTATGAAAGTCAGATGACGGAGAAGGAGAAGAAGGGTTATGAGCTTACGAAGAAATATGAGAAGACGCTCCTTGACCCAAACAACTATATAGGTATTGATAAGAAATACTATAGTCATCATGCTAAGACCAAGTCGTCGAAGTCTGATAAAGCAGAACCTTCTTATGATGGAAGAAAGTCGGGAGTTCTGTCTCCTATCAAGGATCAGGATATGCTTGGAACCTGCTGGAGTTTTGCATCTGTAGAAGCAGCTCAGGCAAGTCTTAAAGCCAAGGGGGAGCCTCAGGAGGGATACTCGGATTTTTCAGAATGTGGTCTGGCATATTATATGTATGATCAGCCTGTTGACAGACTGGGACTTACCTATGGGGATAGTGTAACTAACAAAGTTGAAAAAGGAACTGCTTTATACTACGATGGTGGAGCTAGCTTTTTTGCCGGAGTCAGCCTTGCAAAGGGAATTGGTTTTATATCAGAGGAAGATGCACCATACTCTGAGCTTATAAATAAGATGCATAAACCCGGCATATATAAGCTTCCAACTTCTAAATGCTATAAAAATAATGTCTATACATTAAGTGGAATGAAATTCCTTGATGTTTCTGATTTCGATAGACACGATGAAATCAAGAGTCTGATCAAACAATATGGAGCCGCAAGTGTGCGTTATCTTTCCAGCGCAACCTGTTATGATTTTTCTACTTATGCCTATAATTATAATCCTGAGGTAGGAGAAGATAGTGCAGGAGGTCATATTGTAGATATAGTAGGATGGGATGATGATTATCCGGTTGAAAATTTCAAATATGCTCCTAAGGGTAAAGGTGCCTGGCTTATGAGAAACAGCTGGGGTGAAAATTGGGGGCTTGATGGCTATTTCTGGATATCATATTATGATCCTTCTTTATCGGACGCAGTTTTCATGGATGTAGAAAAAGCAGATAACTATGATAATATCTATCAGTATGATGGAGGCTGCAGTCTGAACGTTTTTGAAGGCTACAAAACTGAGGCAAATGTTTTCACTGCACAGCAAAATGAAACACTTAATGCAGTATCCTTCTTTACTGCTAGAGATGATATCAGTTATTCTGTGGAGGTTTATCTGAATCCTAAGGAGGGAAATCCTACTTCGGGAGAAAAGGCTCTCAGCTTTGAAGGATTCGCAAGAAACATAGGTTATACAAAGATTAATTTCAGTGATGTTGATAAAGATAATGTAAAACTCAAAAAAGGAGACAAATTCTCCATAGTGGTTAAACAGGAAGTAGATGACCAGGCTCCTCCTATGTATGTAGATGAAACGGTTGATTATGGATGGATTGCGGGTACGAATGAAGCTAATCCGGGAGAATCCTATATGTCTACAAAGGAAGACAAGATTACAGCTGAGGATTGGGAGGATGTTTCAGAAGCAGATATAAATGTCAGAGTAAAAGGCTTTACTGTAGTGCAGGAAGAGGCTGTATCCGGAGGCATTTATTTTGACAGAGACACCTATGAAGTAGTTGAAAATGATATGGTAGCTGCAGATGTTCTCTCCGGAAAGAAATCCGTACTGGCATACTCCAAGGCTGATTTCAGCGTTGAAGATGAGAGCATCGCATTTGTTGATTCCATGGGACATATTTACGGAAAAAAGCCTGGAACAACTAAGGTTTCAGTAACCATAGGAAAGAAATCAGCTACAGCCGATGTAGTTGTAGCAGATGATGGAATAACCCAGATCACCCTTACTAAAAAGGATGATTATGGAACAGAGGAAAAACCTATAGATGTGATCGCCGGTTCAATGCAGTATCCTGATTTTGATATAAATGTGCCTGATTATATGAAACAGGTTCATTTTGAAGTGGAATACCTGGGAGATTATCAGTCGACTTATAATGATAGCTGCTACGAAATCGATGAACATGGATTTTTAATATTTTATTATGAAGGATTATATAAAGTAACCGCAATTATAGATGACATAGATGGTTATACCGGTTCTTCCCTGGATTTCTACTATAACGTAGGTCTGGACACAGTGGATTGTGGAAATGATATCAGCAAATTAACGGCTGATCCATATAAGAATAACTGCGTGACTTATTATAAATATAGTGATCCGGATGCAACGGGACATATCTTTAAATTGGATACTCAGATTGAAATGGGCTGTGATATGCTGGTAGTCCTCGGAATGGATGAGGATATGTCATTTGCTGAGGTGAATGACCTGATGTATGCCCTTGATGGTATGCCGGATGACGATTGTCCTATCCAGGTGGAGGATGTAATAAGCGGAAATTGTGAAGATTATGTTTTAAAAACTCAGTATCCTTATCTTATGTTTGTTATGAAATCAGATTTATACCAGGATGGATTCTTTGAAGTTAAATCCTGTGACAGGTAT
>CADBMW010000295.1 GCA_902795855.1 uncultured Lachnospiraceae bacterium | reverse complement strand
TCAGGAAATCGCTGAAACTAAGAAGCCTGATCTTAATGCAGCTACACTTGACGCAGCTATCAGCATGATAGCAGGTACAGCTCGTTCTATGGGTGTAGAAGTGGTTGACTAATTCAGGAGGTAATGAAGATGAAAAAGGGAAAGAGATATTTAGAGGCAGCAAAGCTTGTTGACAAGACAAAGCTTTATGACCTTGAAGAGGCAGCTGAATTAATCAAGAAGACAGCTAATGCCAAGTTTGATGAGACAATAGAAGCTCACCTTAAGCTGGGTGTTGACGGACGTCATGCAGATCAGCAGGTACGTGGAGCAGTTGTACTTCCTCACGGAACTGGTAAGACTGTAAAGGTTCTCGTATTCGCAAAGGGTGACAAGGTTGATCAGGCACTTGCAGCAGGTGCAGATTATGCAGGTGGTGAGGAGCTTGTTCCAAAGATCCAGAACGATGGATGGCTTGACTTTGATGTAGTTATAGCTACTCCTGATATGATGGGTGTTGTTGGACGTCTTGGACGTGTGCTTGGACCTAAGGGTCTCATGCCAAATCCAAAGGCTGGAACAGTTACTCCTGATGTTGTAAAGGCTATAGAGGATGTTAAAGCCGGTAAGATCGAGTACAGACTTGATAAGGCAAACATCATTCACGTTCCTGTAGGAAAGGCTTCATTCTCAGCAACAGATATAGCTGAGAACTACAAAGCTCTTATGGATGCCATCGTTAAGGCTAAGCCATCAAGCGCTAAGGGACAGTATCTGAAGAGTGTTACAATTTCTTCTTCAATGGGTCCTGGAATCAAGCTTAATCCTAACAGATTCACAGGTCAGGCTTCTGAGTAATCAGATAAATATATAGAGAAATGACCATATCTGGTCAAACTAAACCGGTGCTTTCAGGCACCGGTTTTTTTGTCTGTTTTATTTTTGTATAAAATTTACAAAAAGTTATCAATATTATGGCATTTGTTGTTGATTTTTGTTGTAGTAGAAGGTACAATAAAAGAGTGTAATAAAAACAAGAAAGGGGTTACTACGTATGGAAAAAGAAGAAATAAGGCTTGCATTAGCTTCCCTTATTGAAGAAGAGATGCCGGAACTTGGTGCTGTTGAAATGGATAAGGATATCATTTCTGAATACGGCATTAACTCGGTTTCTATTATAAGGATAATTGTGGCAGCAGAAGGTAAATTTGGAATAAGTTTTTCTGATTATGAACTGGCTCTTGATGGATATAAGAACTTTGGAGACATGGCAGAAGTCATCAAGGCTAAGGTTGATAAAAAGGAAGACTAAGGAGGTTAAAAGTTATGGCAAAGAAGAGATTACCTGTTACAAGAACACCTCTCATTACATCATGGCAGTGGCATGCTACACTTTTCTCTATTCTGTCAGATGATGTAAATGCAAAGAAGTGGATATTCAGCAATTATATTCAGCTAAGATGTTATAACATTGAAGAGATTTTTACCGGAGATGATATGCTTTTTGCAGATATTATGCCGGGAAGCAGCTCTCTTAAAGAGTGCCCTTATCTTATAACATCTCTTATGACTAAGGAACAGATTCAGAGCTACTGCGGTGATATAGTTGATTTCATAATCAAGACTATAGATCTGGGTGGTTATGTATATGGAGTTTTCGATGAGGCAAAGATACTCAGCGATGTTGAAGTGGATTATAAGTTCCCTCATGAGCTCTTTATTTATGGATATGACCTTGAGGGAGAAGGCTTCTATGTAGGAGACTTTACTTTCAAGGACAAATATGCACATAACAAGATATCCTTTGAGGATGTAAGAAAGGGTTATGATGTCATATCTGCAGCCGAGGATCATATGTTTAAGGATGATTACAAGGGAACAAGGGGACTCTATGTAATCTTCAAGAATACTGATACCTGCTATTATGATGTAGATACAGTTCTCATCAGAAATACTCTTCGTGAATATCTGAATTCTGAAGATACAAAGAATCACTTCAGAATGATGAGAAACAGATTTGATGATACTACCTTCGGTGTAGAGGTTTATGATAAGGTTCTGGAAAGAATCAATAAGCAGTTAAGTGCTGAAGAGCCTGATTTCGATATAAGAGCTCTGCATATCATGTATGATCATAAGGTTCTTATGTATGAAAGAATCAAATACCTCATGGCAAACGGATACCTTAATTATGATGAGGAACTCATTGATAATTATGGTGAGGTTGTTAAAAATATGCTTACTGCAAGAAACCTTCTCATAAAGATTTCTATCAATGAGGATGTAAACGAGGCTTCCAGATTCAAGACATACTTTAATATAGCTAAGGAAAAGGAAGTTGCAGTACTTCTTGAAGTGCTTTCAAGACTTGATCAGAGAGCTAAATAAAAAGTAAAATATTGATCCCTTGAGTTGGGTTCGTTGCGGGAATGGTTTATGCTCCTTCAGGGGTGTAAACCATTCCTTCGTTTTTATTTTTTACTAATATTTCTTTGTTGCACTTTTGTTATACTGCCTATGCTATAAGTAAACCAGTATCAAAAAAACTATTATATACAAGTGGAGGATTAAAAAAATGCCTATAATAAGTAAAGAAAACCTTGAAAAAACATATATGTTTCATGTTTATTCTCTTGATGAGAATGAAAAAAAATGGTTCGAGCGTGAATGCCAGAAGGCACAGGATGCCTCAGGTTACAGACTCAATCTGCGGGGTTCGGGGGATTCTGCCTTCAGAGCCTTTCTTGTGGCTGAAAAAGGATATGATCCATATGATGTATTAGATATAAATAATATACCGAAGAATCGTCTGCATGGTCTTATGGAGGAATTTTTTAAATTTGTAAATGATCCTAAGCTTGATAAAATACAGAAGGTAAAACGTATAGGTGGTATGCATAGAAAGATGTTTGAAAAGCTAAATAGTCTGCCTATACCTGATCCGGGAGATATTAATTCTTTAGAGGATATTGCAAAGGTTGAGGAGCAGATATATATATTATCAAAGCTTTATATTGATGCAACACAGGATATTCAGTCGGCGACTTCAGTGGAGGCAGACCTTGGATTAAAGACTGCATATTATAATGGCTTTGGTGGAGAGATTATATATAATAAGCTTTTGGGACCTGTTATGAGCTTTGTCCAGGGTATTGGTTCAGGTATCTTAAATACCCTGATTGAGCCGACCTGGTCATCACTTTCAAAGGCAGCAATGTTTGACTATATTAAAGATTTCTATAATGAGTTTAAAGGAAAGAAGATCAGTGATCTTAAGACCTACAAGTTTAATGAGTTTTCTACTTATGCGGGAAATGTTCCACCTTTCGGAAATGCAGTTAAAGCACAGTATAATGAGGCTGATATCAAAAAATATCTTGATGGTCAGGCAGCAACCTATCCGGGAGGAAATGCAGTAAAGACTCCGGCACTTAAGGCTATAGAAGATGCCAGAAAAGCTCAAAATTATGGAGCTTATACAGAACTGGAAAGAACATGCAGCATTTCAGCCGAGCCTTATGCCTCCATTCTTACCAGGGAACAAAGAAAAATGAAGGACCTGACTCTCCTTCCCGAGGATGTAAAGCAGAAACTTCTGGTTGCTTATGAGGAAACCTTTGGCCGTTTCTATATTCAGGTTAGAAATATGATGTTAGCTGATCTGGGAAAGAGTCAGTTTGATGTTATAAAGAATTCAAAGGGTAAATCTATCTCTGAATTAATGGGAAAAACTTATGATAATTATGAACCTTTGAAGAAGGAAGAGGCCTATAAGCTTGAAACCATGAGACATCTTATCAATGATAAGAATGGTCTGAAGCTTCAAGTGCCTGTATATAATGACGATAATAATAACATAAAACTATGTGAGGCTAAAACTATAAAGCTGATTCCTGACAGCTTCTATGTGAATTTTATAGGCACATTTAATGCTCAGGAGGCACAGGCGTATTTGGAAAACCCTTCAGCTAGTGCTGACATTGCCAGAAAGATTCAAAACTGTAGCAGTACTATATATGTAAATGTAAAAAACTGCATGATAGCACAGCTTCCTATACTTGAAAGATATGGACTTAGTCCATGGGATTGTTTCTTTGTGGGAGACAAATCTCTAAAGCAGCTGATGGACGAAAAGGTAACTGATCCCAATGATAAGATTGACACAGTGGCCTATTCTTTTCTTGTTGCGGCATCAAGACTTGATAAGCCGGTATTCATGACTGTAGTATCTGAGGAAAATGGTATACTTAAACGTACCGCTGTTCCTGTTGTATTTGGCGGAAGAAATATGAATCCGGAGCACACCAGAAGAGCTGATGTGAAGGCTAACAGAACAGCAGGTCAGAGACATGTAAAAACACTTCCTGTATTAAAGCATATAGTAAGAAAGTCTTTGGCTGAAGTAGCAAAGCCGGGTGACGAAATATTTGTAGATGAAAGAGCTTTCAGGGGAATTGTTTCACTTTACGGTGCTGAACAGGTCATGCTTTCTGATTATGTTGAGAAAAATGTGTATAGTGAGGATACCTTTAATAAGCAGTATGAGATGCATAAAAGTGGAAGCTTTTCGAATGATGAATTTGCCATATTGGCATATCATACCTCCATGGATCCAAATTCCATGAAGCATGATGTATATCCGATTGCAAAAAATCTGTTAACAATGGTTGAAAAAGTAAAGGCAAGACACAGCTTCTGGACAACTGATTTTGTTGAGCAGTCGGGATTTCCGAGAGAGAATCTTGGAAATCATCTCTGGCAAATAGCAATCAATCCTGCAAGAAAAATAACGGCAGAAGCTATCAGCGAGTTTGACAAAGGAAATGTGGAACCTGTTGCAAAGATTATCTCATCAGCCATCAGAGAAACCATTAATGAAATGAAGTTTATCGGCGATTCTGATAGGAAAGTTAATTCATTTACATTATCCATCACTATGCTGAACCATCTGAATCAGCTGATAGATTCAAAAGGATCTAAACTAAGAGAATCAGTGGAAAGCAAGCTGAGTCCTGGTGAACTTAAAGATTATAAAGTACTTCTTAAATATAAACAGCTGATGGATGCAAATTATAAGGCAGAGCATCTGCTGGATAGAGATTCTAAGGGCGAAATCAAGCTAAGCGATACAGAAAGACAGCGTTGCAATGCACAGAAAAATGCATATACCCAGGCTATAGGTAAATGGAAACAAAATATGGAAACTCAGGAGATGGAGATATTTGCAACGCCTGAATATGCCCAGTTACAATTGAATACTACTAACGCAGGACAAGAGGTAAGTGTGGCAAATCGCCCTATTTTGAATCATACTACTGCTTTGACCGGAATACAGCAATTAGACAATCATGAATATGGTAGAATTATAGTTGCAGGTGAAACTTATGAAGCTACTGAAGAAAATGCTGAGGAATTAAAAGCTAAGTTTAGGACTCATATTCTTTCGGAAGAACAGCTTAAAGCAAAAAAAGAAGAATTGGCATATGTACAGGCAAAGTTGGATGCCCATACCTTTAGAACGAACCAGTACAAGGTTGAACATGTCAATATAGGTAATGCATATGATGATGATTTCCTGAATCAGAAGATTGTAGTTAATTCTGTATGGGATAAATATAGTCCACTGGCTCAGCCTGAAATGCAGCAGGATCCTCTTCGCGGAAGAAATATAGTTAAGCTTCCTGAAAATATAGCTGATGAAAAATATATTGAGGATAACAAGTATTCTTATATGATCAAAAATCAGTTCACAAATCTTCAGGTAGATCATATTAAGGATACACCTGAGCTTGATTCTAAGATTAATTTAGGAAATAATAAGTTAGGGAAGTCTATATATGATATATCTGATCAGAAAAATAGAGATGAACTGACCTTTAAGTATAATTATTTTACTGATGTTCAGAATAGGTTTGAGATTACTGATATGATCCTGCCGGAACAGAGAAAAGAGTTAGGAAAATGGGTAAAAGAGATTCATGACAGCTATGAGACTACGGTTAAAAACCTTCCTGATGAAGAGAAGGTTTTCAAGCCTGTAATGGATTTTGTACTCCATTCCTTTGTTGATAATGGTATAAATAATGCGGCAAGAATTGCTTATGATAATCCAATCTACAAGATTGCATTTACTACTCTTAATTTTGGACCTGCCATATTTAAGGAAAAGGGAACTGATACCTATAGAAGCAGAAAAGTAATAAAAGCTAATCTGAATGAAATGGGTGTTCTTCTTCCCGCAAGTTCTTTCTATCAGGGAGCTTCGCAGCTTGTTCAGGCTGAGTCAAAGAGACTGGAGGATCTGAAGACAGGCTGGGATAAAGAAAAGGAACAGAGATATTTCTTTAATCTTACTAAAGCTTATGAAAAACTGATTAAAGGCTACGAAGAAATGAATCGTTTCCCTATGGATATTCAGAACAGAAGCCATGATGCCATGGAAGACAAAATGGGCGATATAACCAATCGTACCGGAAGAGGCATAGCACTATATACCTATTCTATGAAGTGGGAAATGCAGGCTATGAAAAATGGATGGCATGCTGATAACATCAGACTTTTTGGTAATATAGGAACTATAGAGGGTGCTATAATCAAGCAGTATGAATTATATCAGGATAGCATAAATGACTACAAAGAAAAAATAAGGAAACTGCCGGCTAATGATAACCGTATAGCCGGACATCAGCAGAAAATAAATGACCTGGAGGAGAAAATAAAGCAGTTAAGGGAGTATGAAAGAGAAACTTTTGCTCCGTTCAAGAAAAAGCTGTTTGATAAGAAAATAACCAGACCTGAGGATATGCTTGAGGTACTAAATATCATAGAACAGTTCAGAGATGATAATGCTGATCTTGATATTGTAAAGACCAATAATCTTTTTGATTTAAGTATGAAGGGAAATAAGCCTCTTATAGACAAAATCAGTAATGAGGCCATCGAGGATTATAGTATTTCAAGAACAAATCCTAAGGCAATTGCTGAGAAATATACAGCAACTCAGGTTCCTGTAAATGAGGACATCTCTCGTGATGTGGCTACATCTATCAGAAATATTCCGGAGATAGATTCAAAGAATGCTGAAAAATTTGTCGAGGCTTTTGTAAAGGCTCAGTATCTGTCTCAGCTTAATCCAGCAGATTATCCTGAGTATATGGATGTTAAACATCCGAAGTATAAGATAACCCATAAGATTCTTAATACACAGCTCAAGAAGTATTCAAAGGAATTTATTGAGAAGGCAGCCGGAGGAAAGGACCAGGTTAAGAATTTCAAAATCTCAGGAAATAAGCTTTCGGATATGCTGATATACGGACATCATGATATTTACTTCTCACAGCTGGAGGATGCTGTAAGAATCAGTCAGGATATGAATGGTTACCAGAATTTTATAGAAGGTAAATTTATTACCCCTGATAAAAAGACTATGACCATAAATGACTGTCTTGAACTTGGACTTAAGGCTCTTAATGAAGCACCGGAACCTATTACTGCATCCAATATTGTTATAGAAGCATACGAAAAAGTAAATAATCTTCTGAAAACAAAGAAGAAATTTGATAAGCTTCTCAAGCAGAAGTTTGAAAATAAAGAGGATTGTAAGCTTGATCCTAAGAAGTGGGAAGAGTTTAAGAAGAATTTTGCATCTACATTAGTTGGTATTCATGGATATCTTACAAAGAAAGATGCTCTCAGAGAAAAGAAGAACGGCAATCTTGGCAAAAACGGCGAGGCTCGTTATAAGGCCATGAATACAGCGTATAGTACACTTCTGGCTCTGAAGCAGTGCATTGATTCCTTTGATAACAAGGGACCTGAGGCAGTCTACGGAGATAAGGCATTTGATCTTAAGCAGAAATTTGTATTCGGAGTTGAGGTACCTGCAATCGATAAATATATTGAATGCAAAAAGGGATTTATCAATGAGACTATGGAGGATGCCTTAGGAAAGGTGGATGTAGTTTGTTCTGTAGAGAATGTAATGAGAAATAAGCTTTCTTCCAAAGCAGATGCAAATAAAGAAGCTATTATACAATCAGCTGAAAAAACTCTTTATGTTACATCTCTTAAGCATGCATATTCCAAGAAGACAGATTCTGTCAGCAGAAGCGAAGAAATCTACAAGGATTTCAATTCTACCATGGCAGAGTATTGCAATTCAAAGGATGCTTCAATTCATTTCAATGAATTTAGAAATGGCTATCTGAATAATCAGGCCTTTAAAACTGAGTTTTCAAAGCTTGTTATAGATGGGGCTAAGAGGGGAAAGACAAAGACTGAGGACATTCTGAAATTCAGAGATGATGCATTAAAGAATGCTCTTAATAAGAATAAGACAAACGCAAATGAGGTAAAGAAGCTTACAGAGCTTTCAAATGCTCTGGGCTCACCTGCCATTAAGCCGGAGGTTAAAAAAGCGGCACCACAAAAGCCGGAGGTTAAAAATCCCCAGGCAGGTAATGGTCATAAAAAGGGCGTTGAAAAGCCCAAAAATAATATGAACAAGCATTAAAAACTTGTTACGCATTTGTTGCTCTTTTTGTGATACACTAATTTGCAATTAAAAAACATATCAAAAATTTGTTTTAGATAACAGGAGGGATTAATTATGAGTGGTTTTGAAGGGATGAGTAAAAAGGAAAAGGAGTTTTATCATCTTAATGTTGCAAATGAAGCTTATAAACAATCATCTACAATTCAAAGAACGATGAATGGAATAATCGAGAGCAACAATGATGCTTTTGAACGTGCTTCGAAAGAGTCTTTGGATCTTAATGGTGAGGACGGGCGTTTTGAAGCCTTTGTACCATATGAATATGATATGGAAGGTATATTCATTGCATGGCTGGTTACTGAAAAGGGAATGTCTTTTGCAGATGTGGCTAATTTAGATCGCCAGGACGAAAGATATACCAAATATGCAACAGAATTTGATGATCTTATATCTAATTCAGTATTTATAAAATATAAAGATGGCTTTATTACATGGGATAACAAACCTCAGAACTCTGCCTTTTATGCAAATATACTTAATAAAGCTATACAGAAGTTGGATAAATTTGTAGTTCCTGATGTGGATTATACAGATCCTCAGCAGGCTCAGAAGGCATTTACTGAAGTTGACATGGCACATAGTGTTTTACATGCTGTCAGGAGGTTTAAACCTGAATTTGATCAGGGATTTCCTTATTACGCAAATATATCTATAGCGGATAAAGAGGAGCTGGTAGCTAACATTGAAGCTAAAGGTTTAGCTGATGTTAAAAAGGCTTTCTATGAGGGTATTGAAAATAGCCCGGAAGAGCTTGATAATTATCTAAAGCATATTGATTCAAAGCTTTTTAGAGTAAAGGATGCAATGACTTCCTGCTATGGTGAAACCAAATTAAAACCTCTTGAAGTGAAGGTTGCGAGAAATCTTCTGAATTCGGTTAGAGGAAAGAGTATACCTGATGCAGGAGATAGTGTTGCTAATATAAATGATGAAGCTAAAAAAATCGCAGCTAAAGTAGAGGCTCAGCATTTGTTCAGTGAAAAAAGAATTCTTGACAGTCTTGCAGGTGGTGAGGATAAATTCCTTGATGAAGCTGTTAAAAGTGAAAATGCTGATAGATTTGGATATAATTTTAAATCAAAGGCAGAAACTTTAAAATATAAGGTAAACACGGATTATAAACTCGATAACTATAAAAAGATAGCTAAGGAAAAAAATGATAACTTCAAGCTCATGGCTGAAATAGAAGGCGATGCAATTAATAATACCATTAGCCAATATGCTTCGTCTAAAGACTTTGATATTAAAACAAGAGATACTCTCCATAGCATTCATTCATCATTTAATTCCATTATAAAGTCATTTGAGGCCTTACAGAAGGAAACGGATATGATTCCTGAGGGTTCGAAAAAGCTCTACAGAGGAGTGTATCCATGTTTATATGATGAGCATGCGAATGAAAAGGGCGAAAAGAGTACCACTGATTATTATAATTCAATGCTTCGGGATTTTGAAAAAATAGATTCCCTTATGAAGGATCTGAAGGATAGTGAGGTTGAGATACCTGCCGGACTTCAGGATGCATTGGATCGTCTTGACGTAGTTAGAGAACAGGATAAGGAATTCGTTGATTCCTTATATGATTATAACAAAGGCATGACTACTCTGGGATATGCAAAGAATGAGTTTGTAAAGAATAATCCTGGTATAGCAAAAGCAAGAGAAGACTATAAAAATATGGTTGATAACTGGCAGAATGCCCAGAGTGAGGCAAAGGCCAAGGATAAGAATTATGAGGTTAAGCCTCTTACTCCAGCTGTATTAAAAGAGTTAAGTGCCAAGGCTGAGGCTAAAAGAGAAATAAATGGTCCTAAAACCGGTAAAGGCCTTTTAATGCATTATAATGCAAAGAAAGAAATAGAAAGAATTAAGGGAGTTGTCAAGGAAAAAGGGGATCTTAGCTTTGATCAGTTTACCCAGATCCTTTCATTAAGATTTACGGCTAATGCTGTAAGGGGAAAGGGTTATACACTGGATAAGAATTTGAATGCTATGGCAGTAAATGTAAATGCTGATAAGTTTAAGGATAATTATCTGATCAAGCGTTTCTTTGAGGATGCCAAGGCTAATCCGAAAAACTGGGAAAAGCTGATGAAGGCTGTAGACAAAGGACACTGTGGAACCGTAGAACAGATGATTAGTAATTATTCCAACAGAATTCCACTGAGTAAGCTTACAACAGATGACATTACAATGCATTATCTTCCAACCTGCAAGGAGAGAATAGAGTATTGGCAGGATGCAGTAAAGAATGGTTATAGTAAATATGCAACTGCAGCAGGTGAGATAATGATAATGAGAAATCTGGCTGAGGCTGAAAGAGGTAATAAAAGCAGCCTGGATAAGAAGATAACTACTGAAATGATTGCGGATGGAGCGGCTCAGGAAGAGCTTCTTATTGGCAATAAATCCTTCAGTGATGTTATTTCCGACTCAGTATTTACTAAGGAAAAAATGAAGAGTCTTATAACTTCAGGCCATGGTGGAGAAATGTCAGAAGCATTAAGAGAGGTTTTGCCCGCATTTAAAGGATTTACGCATAACAAGACTAAGGAAGTTATTTTCAAAAATACTCTTCAGGGTAAGATCAAGAGTATCAACACTGACATTCTTAATTGTGAAATAGTTGCTAAGGATCTTTTTAAGGAAGTGGAAGCCGGAAGAGTTGATAGAAAAGTTGCTGATAGGCAGCTGCTTGAGAATTTTAAGCCACTGGTAGCTCAGTCAGTTGTAGCATCGAGAATGCTTGAAAAGCAGACTGATAAAAAGGGCAATGTTTCATTTACAAAGGATTTTTCCGTCAAGGAATTTAATGAGCAGGTTAATAAGCTTATGCAGTCACCGAACTTTGATAAGAATTTCCTTGAAATGATGAAACCTGATATGAAGCCAAAGAGCTTTGATCTTGTTTCCATCGGACAGCAGTATAAGGCTGTTGAGGATTCTATGAAGAAGCAGCCTAAAAAGCATGATCTTGAGAAAAAGGCTGAAGGTGTAGGACCAATAATGGGTGGTATGTAAAACTTCATATTAAAATTTGAATGGATTAAATTGGTCTAATTAAGATTAGATATATCTTATAAAGATTAACTATTATAGGTGTTTTCTCTGTTCACAAGGGGCGCAAATTGTGTTATTATTTTACATAGCTTTTTGCGCCTTTTTTATGTGCCTGCACGAAAAAAAGCGTAACAAAGGTTCAACTCAGAACCTTGGTAGAAATAAATCTAGGAGGAATCAACAAATGGCAAGATTCAAAAAGACCATGGATGGTAACGAGGCTGCAGCTCATGCATCGTATATCTTTACAGACTGCGCCGCTATCTATCCTATCACACCTTCATCACCTATGGCAGAACATACTGATGAATGGGCAACAGCCGGAAGAAAGAACATCTTCGGCAACACAGTTAAAATCCTTGAGATGGAATCTGAGGCAGGTGCTGCCGGTACAGTACACGGTTCACTTGTTGCAGGTGCAATGACATCTACCTACACAGCTTCACAGGGACTTCTTCTTATGATCCCTAACCTTTACAAGGTAGCTGGTGAAAGACTTCCAGGTGTATTCAATGTCAGTGCACGTTGCGTTGCATCACACGCACTTAACATTTTTGGTGATCACTCAGACGTTTATGCCTGTCGTCAGACAGGTTGTGCAATGCTTTGTGAATCATCAGTTCAGGAAGTAATGGACCTTACACCTGTTGCTTATATGGCAGCACTTG
>CADBMW010000294.1 GCA_902795855.1 uncultured Lachnospiraceae bacterium | reverse complement strand
ACTCTCTCTGCATACAGAAAGCTCTGGATATCTTTCAATCAGTTCATCCAGATATTTTATTTCATTTGCCATTATCTATCTCCTGTTCAAGCTAATAAAACTATACTGATATGATAACACGTTTAGCTGATTATTCAACACCATTAATATGATTTACATAGTTTATAAGTTCGTCTTTCATGACACTATATTTCTCTTTGTTACCGGTATCGCGTTCCCTGGCTATGGTAAGTACTGCTCCACTTTCACTATAGAGAATATCTTCAACTGCCCCATCCTGTATAAGACTGCATAATGCTGTCATATCAATCCCTTCGATCACCTGTCCCCGGGGATTCAGGTAAACAGTCCTTATATCGCACTTTGACAGATATCTGTAAAGCTTGGATTCATCTTCCATTATGCTTAGATCACTCCTGTAAATATCCAGAACAATCTCAGAAGGTCTGTGTATAGATACCATATCTGCTATATCCCATGTCACCGCCAGCACCTTGGACCCGGAGTTTTCTATTGCGTCATACACATTTTCCCCTACCTTTTCCTTAAAGGCTGCATCATTAAGCCCCCTGTGATCAATATATCCTGCATTCCTGACAGCAATCGGTGTAAATATCACATTTCCTCCCCAATTGATACATAGAAGTATAAGCGTATTATAAACAAATGAAATCATAAGTATAGATATAAAACTTTTATGATACTTCAGAATAAATCCACCGGGTATCGCTGTAAAGATAATGTAAAACAAAAGGAAATAATTTCCATCCGCCTGACCAATCTTCGTTATGGCAAAAAGCATGGAAAGAGCAAGCACCGTAAAAAACCATAACCATTTAATATTCTTCCTGTTAAGCTTTTTATTGAATACTGCAGCTAAAAATGCAACGCCTGCAAGTATGACAGGAAGCGCTGTCCCCCAGGCAATGATTACATGATAGAACTGCGTATCATCAGGCAATACAAAATAAGCATATAGATATTTGATCATTTTGCTCCAGACAGACATATCTGCATTTTCACTATAAAGACCTGTCATTCTTACGTATGGATATTTAAAGCTTACCTTTAGAAGATCCAGCACACCTCCGATATCTGATATAATGGGCGATCCTGTAAGATAATAAGTCCTCCCCCAGGCAAGTATAAATGTAATGATTCCCATGAACAGGATGAAGATTCCTGAATTAATCCTTATTTTTCTAAAGGGTATAAACCCGATCAAAGCCACAAGCAGAACCGTTGTAAAAAGAATCGTAGTAAGCTTAAAACAGTAGGATACTAAAAGTACTGCAAGGGAAGAATAAAAATACTGGGATTTTTCATGTTTATGAAACATATACATGAAATATATACCTGCCACTTGAAATAAAGCAGCTGCAATATCCGGTTTTACGGTGAAGGTCATGTTAAGAAGTGCGGGAATCGAAAGAAGAAGCCCCGCTATGATCATGGCAATACTTTTATTATTAAAAATCTCTTTTACTAAAAAATAAACTGTTATCGCAATAGCTACAGCCAGCATAAAACAAAATACGAACTGACATCCCCAGGATTTGAAACGTATCAAAGGAAGAAGTGTTATCTCCATTCCCTTTGGATAAAGATATGTAAAGCCGATAAGTTTCAGATCTTCATATATCCCCTTTGGAGATGCCGCCAGAACCGAAGCTGAACGAAGTCCGTACCAGCAGCCATCGTAGTCTCCTCTGCTTTCCACCTGTGCAAACATGAGAAAAGAACATAACCCGGACATCACAAGAAAAATCCGGCTGTATACACCACCGGCTTCATTTATTTCATCAGAAGTTTTTTTCAGAACCCTCGCCAAAAAAGTTCTATTATATATAATGCTTACGCCTGAAACTGTAAGGAGAACATACCATATATGTCTCACTGAGTATTGATTCAGAATCGAAAGAAATGCAACTATAAGGATTTCAAAGCAGATTCCCAGACAAATGCTGAGCACAAGAACCGCTGATATCTTTATTTCATCACGTCGAATTATAAGTCTTGTAATAAGAAGCCCCGTAATAAAAATGATCATAAAATAAAAAACAGCGGCAAAAACAGAAAATACTGATTGATGAAGATATGAAAAAACAGCCAGAATAATCAGATTCAGGACATATTTTATCTTCCACTTCATAGCATTTATGATCACCAATGCTATGAAGATGAGCCCCGTTTCCGCCAGCTGTTTTTTCCCATTTTCATCTGTAAAAAGTCCATGAAAGCTTCCCTCATCCAAAATAAACAGATTATAAAACTGCCACAATATAATCGACGCCGCAATTATTATAAACAGAATAGATAATGCAGTTTTTTTATGTTCAGCTTTCATTAATAAAAGAAAACTCCTATAATTTTATCTTACTCTCTTCTCGAAATCAGAAGCAGGATGTTTGCACCATGGGCATATGAAATCCTCGGGTATTTCTTCACCCACATATT
>CADBMW010000293.1 GCA_902795855.1 uncultured Lachnospiraceae bacterium | reverse complement strand
TAACAGACCTGATTCTTCAGCTGAAGAAAAGGCACTGTATGAGGAATATATAAATGCAAGGGCAGAGGTTCAGTGGCTGGCCAGTGTGGCACACAATAACTTCCTGGATGCGGGAAGAAGCGCCGACTGGGGTTCGCACAGAATAGAGCACGAGCTGTCAGCCCAGTATAATATCACTCACGGTGAAGGAATGGCAGTGGTATTCGTGGCTTGGACTAAGTTTATAGCCGATATAAAACCATGGAGACCGGCTCTTC
Source organism: uncultured Lachnospiraceae bacterium (assembly GCA_902795855.1). Classification (GTDB taxonomy): domain Bacteria; phylum Bacillota; class Clostridia; order Lachnospirales; family Lachnospiraceae; genus Eubacterium_Q. The sequence continues at coordinate 2,198 of CADBMW010000293.1, read as the reverse complement.
TTGCAAATAGAGTATTTGGAATAGATTCCTATGATTATTCTGAGAAAGAGAGAGCGCTGATTCTGTCAGAGAAGCTTAAGGACTTCTTTAAAGAGCTCGGTGTTGCCACTAGTCTTACAGAGCTTGGAATAGATAATAAGGATTTCCAGGTTATGGCAGACAGGGCAACAAGAAACGGAACTGTGGGTCATTATGAGAAGCTTGACAGTGAGAAAATAAAGAAAATACTTGAAATAGCTTTATAGGAATGATATTATTTGCAAAATAAAACCTACTTGAATAGTAGGTTTTATGTGTTATAAGAACTATTGTTTAATTCTTGGCTGAGCGAAGAAATTCTGTATTTATAAAGGAAAATAATATGACTCTTCAACAATTAAAGTATGTAATTGAAATAGCAAATACCGGTTCCATGAATGAAGCGGCAAAAAAGCTCTTTATATCCCAGCCCAGTCTTTCGGGGGCTGTAAAGGAGCTGGAAAATGAACTGGGATTTGATATATTTGTCAGATCAAACCGAGGTATAGTCATTACACCAGATGGTGAGGAATTCCTGGGCTATGCCAGACAGGTAAGTGACCAGTTCAACCTTCTTTCAGACCATTATATAACTAAAAAGAACAGACATAAGTTCAGCGTGTCCATGCAGCATTACTCATTTGCCGTAAAGGCCTTCGTTGAGGTTGTGAAGAGATACGGAATGGACAGTTTTGAGTTCGCGGTTTATGAGACGAGAACCATGGAGGTCATAGAAAATGTAAAGAACTTCAAGTCTGAACTTGGAGTGCTCTATGTAAATTCCTTTAATGAGAAGGTTCTGCATAAGCTTCTTTCTTCAAATAATCTGGAATTCCATGAGCTTTTTACCTGCGATACATTTGTTTATCTGTGTTCCGATCATCCTCTTGCTAAAAAGAAGGAGATATCCATGAAGGAACTTCAGGACTATCCTGTTCTCTCCTTTGATCAGGGTAAGGACAGTTCTCTCTTCCTGGCTGAGGAGCAGCTCAGTACCTATGATTACAGCAGGGTTATCAAGGCAAATGACAGGGCGACCATGTTGAATCTCATGGTGGGTCTTGGCGGTTATACACTTTGCTCAGGAATCATAAGCGAGGAGCTGAACGGAGATGCCTATGCTGCTATTCCTCTTAAGGAAAGCGAGAAGATGAGAATAGGCTATATCAAGCGTAAGAATTCAAGTCTCAGTGAGATAGGAAGTCTCTATGTAGAGGAACTGTCACACTATGAGAAGAATGCTTACAACAAGAAAAAAGGAAAGTAGTATTTGAAAAAAATTCATGATAGGAGGTATGACCATGAGTTTTTTAAATGACATTTCTGATTATATTAGGTCAGGTGAATCAGGTGACGAGAATCTCGGTCTTGAGGTAGAACATTTTATAATAAATGATGAAGGTGTCCAGATGGGCTTCCATGAGATATCCCATCTCATAGATCAGGTGGGAAGAAGCCTGGGAGCTGAGATCATATATATGGACAGCTACCCTGTAGGGTATTATACTGGTGAGTATTCCACAAGTCTTGAACCGGCTTGTCAGTTTGAGATAAGTATAAATCCATATTCAGATCTGGAGACTATTGAAAGTATATATCAAGAATTCAGAGATATCTGGGATCCTATTTTCAATGAAAGAGGATATCATTTTGAAACCAAGGGAAATCTTCCTCTTGTAGAGACAGGAGCTATTACTCCGGATGATATTCCCCTTTCTCCGAAGAAGAGATATAAGTATATGGATGCATACTTTAAGAGAAGCGGCAGATACGGAAAGTATATGATGCGTGCTTCTGCATCTGCGCAGGTATCCATTGATTATAGTTCTGAAGCGGATATGGTAAAGAAACTCAGTGTTCTTCAGAAGATTTCACCGATTCTTATGATCATGATGGAGAATAAGAGTGATGAGCATTCGACTCTTCCGGGAGTGGAGGATAAGCCTCATCTCTTCAGAATACAGGAGTGGGATGATCTGGATCCTGAGAGAACCGGATTCGTGCCTCATTCCCTGGATGCGGATTTTGGATATGACAGAATGGCAGATGTTATCTATCATACACCGCTTATTCTGCTTACGGATAATGGTGAAACTGTAAATGTAGGTCACCAGAATGCAGAAGAGCTTGTAAATAATCATATTATCTATACAGATGATCTGGGAGAGGAGAGACGTAAG
>CADBMW010000292.1 GCA_902795855.1 uncultured Lachnospiraceae bacterium | reverse complement strand
CCCAAAGGATGACGAAGCTGTCTGCATCGCTGATGTCCCTTCAGCTATCATTGCCGCCATCGGATTAAAGGCAAATGAACCTGAAGCTGCTATATTCTCAGCCAGTTCTGAGCCTACTGCTCTGATACCAGCCATCTCATTTCGCCCTTCCTTTACTTTGAGGTAGCAGCCCAGCGCATTTCCTTCAAGCATGAGAGAAAGGCCCATGAATACTCTGTAGACTGTAAAACCAGTTTCAATCCTGTTCTCCCCCTTCTCAGCCTTAATGTATACCACATACGGAGTGGTATCTCCCGGTTCCTTCTCATCATCCGTCCATACATCCTTCAGACTGAGATAATACAGGTTCTTCTTCTCTACGTCTTCCCTTACAGAAACCTCATAAGGCGGATTCACTGACTTACCATTCTTCATTACTTCATTCATCTCAGCTGTAACAGCATATCCCTCAGGCATATTAACTACGCCAAATGGAATCTCGATTTCTTTATCGTAATGTGCTGGAAGCCCGATATTCTCCTGAAGGAATCTGATGTCGGGCTCGCATATATTGAATTTCATCTGATTGGTGAAAGAACCACCTTCACCGACATATTTGAAGGAAATCCTGCCTTCGGTAGTCTGTCCCGAAATATAGTTTGAGGACTGAACTCCAGAACCATCTGTGCCAGCGCCACCTGAGCCAGGCAGACTCATCCATGCACCCTTCCAGCTGTTGACCAGTTCTCCAATCTCATCAACCACAAAGACACCATCGGTGGAGAATATCCTGATGTTCGCTGTAAGATCCGGACGGTCCATTTCCTGCCCATTATCAAGAATTTCAACTATGCGGGCGTATACATTCTTACGTTCTCCAGGAGAAACCTGATTACCGAAGTCCTTGTAGATTTTCATCCGGTACTTCTTTTTCTTTTCCTCATCATCCGCCTCTTCGGTATTGGATAGAGCAGACGATATAGCAGCCACAGCGACCGCTCCACCGGCAACAACACCACCAACTTCCTTTACTCCTTCTACAATATCATCTAGGATACCACCACCATCTACCTCTCCGGGTTTGTCATCAGCATCCGATTCGGTTATGATGTCTTTTTTACTATGTTCTTCTGTTTTCTTTTCTTCTGTGAGTTTTTCCTCTGTATCATTATCTTTTTCAGTAGATTCCCCACTAATGTCATATAAGGTCGGCTCGCCCCAGGTTATGGTTACAAGCGAACCAAAATCACAGAGTATTTCGGAAGTTGGCAGCGCCTTATGCTTATTTACTTTTTCTGAATAGTCATTAATATATGTTTCATATTCACCAGTACTTTTATCTTCTATTCTGGCTAAAAAAGCTTCTCTGCTATGATAATACGCAAGAAAATATTGCTCACTTCCACAAGGAAATGGATAATATATGAAATAATAAAATTCTTCTATTGTTTCTTTTTCAAAGCCATCAACATCCGGGAAAGTTTCATGGGTTTCTTTATCTGTCTCCCACAAAGCGTGTACCTTTACAATAGTACATCCATTCTCGTAATACTTTTCAGCTGGCTTTTCTATTTTATTTCCAGCCCCAAAATAATCATCCGTATACCAGCTCATGTTACTATCAGCTTCTTTTTCTATAGCTTCTTCAATTGTATTACAGTTCTCTCCTTTGGGAGTATGAACGCTTATTGAAAAATCATTACCTATTGAATAGGACACACTATTCGAATTGGAATTGTTATAACCTTCATAGGTTATTGTTTCTTTATAGAGATCAGATTCATTTGTCTCATACATATTAAGCTCATGAAAATATTGGTTTTCAAAATCAGTAATCAAACCATCAGGAACGCTTACTGTAACCCGAACATCCTGTTCACGTTCCAATTCATTCCTCGTTGATGTTTGTCTATAGCCCTGATAAGTATATGATTCATCAAGCACAAGTCCTTCATCAAACAAATCCTTCAAATAATAGATTTCACCAATATCACGTATTACAACCGACCCATCTTCTCCATCATATTCCTCAAATGGAAATGGTTCCGGTGCCGCCCATGCAGTCGAGCCTGGCGTATAGAACAGCACAAAACAAGCCATGGCAAAGCAGGCCGTTTTTTTCAATGTACTTTTTCTTATTACTTTGTTATTTCCGAATTTATTATTTTCTTTTTTATGCAATATTCTCATATGATTCTCCAATTTATTGGGTGTGAGATGTTCTTTATGAACACCACCAGAACTCCCCACCTGTAAAGATTCTTGCATTTAGACGAGGCACTCGGACATCATCTTGGTGTAATCATATTTTGTCATTCCGTAATCTGACTGGAGGATGCTGAAGAATCGGCTTGGTGTGAGGGTTGTGCCTACTTCAAGGGCGAGCTGATGTATCTCTCTAGCCTTTTCTGAGAATGCGTCTGCATTTCCCTTCGCCATGCTGTATTCATTTCTTGGCATTGCTATCTTATTCGTCTGCTTTGTAATCTGTCTCGTTCCTTCTATCTCATATGATATCGCCTCAAACTTGAGTTCCTGCGCTTCAGCCAGCAAACTAGCTCTCTCATTTCCGGATAGCATATTAGCCTTTGCTTCACGTCTGGCCGCTTCTGCTCTTAAGCCCTCAGCCTTCTTATACCAATGGTCACCTTTATATTTGAAGGTAGCTCTGTTCATCGTGAGTGAATTAAGAGATTTATCAAATGAACCCGGATCCGTCATCCCTTTCAGATCAAAGTAAGCCTCAGGGTTAAAATCTATATTCTGTCCATTTGCATGAAATGGCTGAACATATGTAACATCCAGTTTTTCCATCATGGTTTTTGCCACATTTATATCTGGCGGCTCTATGCCATATATTTCCTTATAAAGGTTTCTGGCAAGGGAATTTTCGCTCATCGACTGATCCAGAACCAGATAGATATCTGATTTTGAAGGATTGGAGTAGCAGTATTCTGTAACTGTAACATCCCAGTCTTCCGGTACAGTTTTTCCAGCCAGGACATCTGCATTATTGTTAGAAGTTGCACTTACCACATAAAGATCACTTCTCTTCTTTCCCGTCTGCAAAGCCAGATCATCCAGAAGCTTTTCAGTAACACTCTGCTTGATCCTGGTACGATAGCGATTGAATTCTATCCTGAGATCCGGACCAGCAGCACCATCGTAACTCTTAAGCTGCTTCAGCGCATTCTTATCCTTCCAGACCTCCTTGCAGGCATTCTCATAATCAGCCTTCGCCTTCCAGAACTCTTCACCTTTTCCGCGTGCCTGAGACATAGCCTTCTGCTTCTTATAAAGCTCACGAACCTTATT
>CADBMW010000291.1 GCA_902795855.1 uncultured Lachnospiraceae bacterium | reverse complement strand
GCCTTTGGCAGCACGCGCCTCGCGCGGAGAGTGTCGCAAGCGACACTCTTTGTTCTTAAGAAACTTTGCCTGGAGCCCTGGCTGTAAGCGAGGCAGTTAAGCAAGTATTTACAGCCAAAACATGAGAATAAGAGGTATGAAGAGGTAGAACTGGCTGTAAGCGAGGCAGGAAAGCGAGTATTTACAGCCAGAATGCGAGAATAAGAGGTATGCATGGGGAGCCCTGGCTGTAAGCGAGGCAGGAAAGCGAGTATTTACAGCCAAAATGTGAGAATAAGAGTTGTCGACTTGACAATAACGAGAAATAAGAGAAGGGAAAATGAAAATGAATTCAGAAAGTAAAAGCCAGGAGACAAGGGTGGCTATCCTTGCCATCGTAATAGAGAATCCGGATTCTGTGGAGAAGCTAAATGCAATCCTCCATGAGGGGAGCAAATATATAATCGGAAGAATGGGTGTTCCATATGAGAAAAAGAAGATCTCACTTATGAGCATTATGATGGATGGCCCAGCTGATGTGATAAGCTCCATGTCGGGAAAGATAGGACAGCTTCAAGGGGTAACAGCCAAGGCAGTTTATTCTAAGCTGCCGATGTAGACCGGCTAATAAAACTGATTTAATAGATTCAAAAGAATCAAAATAAGCAAAATAAGCAACATATAAGCAAAATAAGCAACATATAATCAAAAGGAAACAAATATGACATTTCAGGAAAAGAAGGAATTAATAGATAAGCTTAAAGACACCCAGAGTCTTGAGAAGGAGGAATGGGTTTCCATCATTAAAGAGCGTGATGATGAGATAGCTCAGTATCTTTTCAAGGAGGCCAGGGCAGTTGCTGACAAGTATTACGGCAGGCAGGTCTTTCTTCGTGGGCTTATCGAGTTTACTAATATTTGCAAAAACGACTGCTATTATTGCGGAATAAGAAGGAGCAATTCCAACTGTGAAAGATACAGACTAACGGATGAGCAGATCCTTCAATGCTGTGAGGTTGGATATAGTATCGGCTACAAAACCTTCGTTCTGCAGGGCGGTGAAGATGGAATGAATACTGCTGACAGGATATCAAATCTGATTCGTATGATAAAAAGCAAATATCCTGATGTGGCGCTGACTCTTTCCATTGGCGAGCGGACAAAGGAAGAATATCAGCAGTGGTACGATGCGGGGGCAGACAGATATCTGCTGAGACATGAAACCGCATCGGATGAGCATTATCGAAAACTTCATCCTGAGAGCCTTAGTCTTGCAAATAGAAAACAGTGTCTTTATAACCTGAAGGAGATTGGCTACCAGATAGGAACCGGCTTCATGGTGGGGTCGCCTTACCAGACCGAAAATGAGATCGCAGAGGATTTCCTTTTCATAAAGGAACTTCAGCCTCATATGCTGGGAATTGGACCATTTATTCCGCATCACGATACACAATTTAAGGATGAACCGGCAGGAACTTTGGAGCTTACTCTTTTCTGCATCGGATTGCTTCGACTTATGATGCCGCAGGCATTGATACCGGCTACGACAGCACTGGGAACTATAGCGCCAAATGGAAGAGAGCTTGGAATTCAGGCAGGGGCAAATGTTATAATGCCAAATCTTTCGCCGGTGGAGACCCGTGAAAAATACCTTCTTTATGACAATAAAATCTGCCTGGGTGAAGAGGCGGCAACCTGTGTAGGATGTCTGAAAAAGAGAGTTGAAAGTATCGGATTTGAGGTAGCTGAGTCCCGGGGAGACCATGTGAGCTTTAAGTCCGACACCTCATCCGTCAGCTGATAAAATCAGCTGACACCTTGGTCTCAAGGGGAAGGCTTAATCTGTATTATGGATCGGAGAATAATATGAAAAAAATTGCAATCTACGGTAAGGGTGGAATTGGAAAATCCACCATTGTTTCAAATATAGCAGTAGCTCTGGCAAGGCAGGGTAAGAAAGTAATCCAAATCGGATGTGATCCCAAGGCGGACTCCACCATCGGACTGAGAAAGGGAAAAGCCCTTCCCACAGTTCTGTCAGTGATGCGGGAAAATATGGCGAAAATGACATTGGAGGATGTGACCTGCGAGGGCTATGAAGGAATCATATGTGTGGAAGCAGGCGGTCCCATTCCCGGACAGGGATGTGCCGGAAGAGGAATCATTACAGCTCTGGAGAAGCTTCAGAAGCTGGGACTGTATGAAAAATATAATCCTGATTATGTGCTCTATGACGTTCTGGGTGATGTGGTCTGCGGAGGTTTTTCCATGCCTATGCGTGCAGGCTATGCCGATAAGGTTTATATCGTAACCTCCGGAGAAAACATGTCCATCTATGCTGCTGCAAATATTGCCACCGCCCTCAGCAGTTTCAAGGGCAGAGGCTATGCTACCCTTGGTGGCATAATCCTGAATCATAAAAATGTTAAGAATGAAAATTCAAAGGTGCAGGAGCTGGCTCAGGATTTTGAGACAAGTATTGTGGCTGAAATCCCCTGGTCTGAAAAGATACAGGAAGCTGATGAGCGAAGGATTACACTTATGGAATATGATCCAGCCACAGATGAAGGCGGTGCTTTTATGAAGCTGGCGGAAATGATCTGAAATATGAACTGAAATCTAATCTGATACAAACTTAGGAGAATGATATGCTGAAACGACCCGGTGGAGTGGCGGATGCCCCTCAGGTAAAACTGAATATAACAGAGACATCATTTCCGGCGCCCTTTAATCAGGGGCTGGAGTACAGCTCTCCTGCCCGGGGAGTGTGGAACATCGCTCATACCGGTTTTCTGATTCCCGGCGCTCATGAAATCTTCGTCTGCCCTTACGGATGCCTCCGTGGTGTTGTTCTGACTGCGGCGGAGATGAATGCTCTGGACAGATATTCCTCCATCAGCATTTCTGAGGAAAATGTTTTAAATGGTGGAATGGAAAGCCTTATGATCGACGGCGTGTCGGACATTGTGGAGCGGCTGAATCCAAAGCCTCCCATTGTCCTTATCTACATAAGCTGTCAGCATTTCTTCCTGGCCTATGATCAGGACTTTGTGTTCGAAACACTTAGAAATAAATATCCCGACATTTGCTTCGTGGACTGCTATATGATTCCCACCCTCAGAAAGAGCGGCGTGACACCGGATCAGAAGATGAAGGCTCAGATGCATGCGGCCTGGCAGCCGGTAAATGATAGAAAACTGGATGCCATTAATCTGATAGGCAGTGACCTGCCTCTTTATGAAAAGTCCGAGCTGCGGCAGTGGATGGAAAAATCGGGAATCCGGATAAAGGAAATCAGCGCCTGCAAAACCTTTGAAGAGTATATGGATATGCAGGCTTCGGGACTGAATATTTATTATGAGCCCGGCGCGAAAATGGCTGCCGACGAGCTGGAGGAAAGGCTGGGAATGAAAAACCTCTATCTCACCTTCAGCTTTGATAAGGAAGAAATAATAGATGATTATAAAAAGCTGGCTGAGGCATTAGACCTGGAGCTGCCGGACTTTTCCGAAGATATAAATGCTATGGAATCAGAAATAAAGAAGGCGAAGGAAATCATCGGGGACACGGAAATAGTTCTGGACTATACATTCACCTTCAGACCTCTTTCCCTGGCAAAGCTGCTTCTGGAAAATGGTTTTAATGTGACGACAGTTTACACCGACACCTTTGTGGCAGATGACAGGAAAGCTTACGATTGGATTTGCAGTGAGCATCCTGATCTTAAAATCGGTGCTACAAATCAGCCGGAAATGAGATATGTTCATGAAAATCAGGAACAGAAGGTTCTGGCTCTGGGACAGAAATCAGCCTATATAAGAGCAACAGATTATTTTGTAAATATAGCCGAAAGCGGAGGATATTTTGGATTCAGGGGAATCGCAGAAGTATTCCGACTTATGGCAGAAGCATTTAATGAAAAGAAAGACAGAAAGGCCCTTATTCAGATGAAGGGAATCGGGTGCGAAAGCTGCATATGAATCAGGTAGTAGTTCACACATCTACATATTCCTCCGATGAATTCGGAGTCTGCTCCGCTCTTTATGAGCTGGGTGGAATGGTTGTGATGCATGATGCTTCCGGCTGCAATTCCACCTATACTACTCATGATGAGCCCAGGTGGTATGACATGGACAGCATGATCTATATTTCCGCCATTTCGGAAATGGAAGCAATCATGGGAGATGACAGCAAGCTGATCCGGGATATCGTGGAGACGGCTTCCCGGCTTAAGCCAAAGTTTATCGCCATCGTGGGAGCTCCTATTCCATACATGACCGGAACAGATTACGATGCCATTTCCAGGGTGATCACAGAGGAAACAGGGGTGCCATGCTTCGGCTTCCCCACAAATGGCATGCAGTATTACACCCAGGGAATTTCCATGGCCCTGGAGAAAATCGTGGAGCATTTCTGTGTGGAGGGCGGAGACGAAAGTGCAGGGGATGGAGATAAAGACGAAGAGACTGAAAATAGAGAAAAGGAATATGGGAAAAAAGAATCGGAGTTAGAGTTCATAGAATCAGAATCTGGCGGAAGCGGATACAAAGTCAACATCCTGGGGGCGACGCCCCTTGACTTCTCCATAAACAGCACTCTGGATTCCATTAAAGATTGGCTTCGGGAAAATGATATGGAGCCGGGCGTTTGTCTTGCCATGGGCTGCACCCTGGAGGACATAAAGACTATGGGAAGGGCAGATGTAAATCTTGTGATTTCCTACGGAGGACTTGCGGCCGCAAGGGTTTTAAAGGAAAGGTTTGGAACCCCGTATGTGGTAGGCGTTCCCTATGGAGAAGCATTTTCAAAGAAGCTGGCTGATGGTTTAAAAAGGGCTGCAAAGGCCGGTGAATCCATGGTGGCATACGACATATTGGGAGATGCCTCTGAAAACGAAAATATATCAGCTGGGCAAACAGACGAGTTAACTGCAGCTGAGCCTGTAAACGATTTACCAGAAGCTAAGATTACAGATGAGTTATCAGAAGTTGAGACCACAGCTGAGTTCCCAGTAGATGAACTTACAGACCAATTATCAGAACCTGAGTATAAAGACGAATTATCAGGATATGAGCTTACAGAAGAATTACCAGAAGGTGACCCTGGAGACAAGTTACCAGAAGCTAAGACTGCAGACAAATTACCAGTAACAAAAGGGGCCTCAAATTCTGAAAATAGAAAAGTCCTTATAATAGGAGAGTCAGTTTTGTCAGCCTCCCTTGCCGCTGCCATTAAAATGAAAGCGGGAATTTCTACAACGGTGACAGCTCTCTGTCCGGTGGATACGGATGATGAGCTGGTAACTGCAGATATGATAATCGGAGAAAACATCGGTATAAATGACATATCCATCGATGAGGTTGAAATTGAGAAACTGATAGAAAAGTCGGATGTTATAATCGCCGATCCACTGTATAAAACACTTTGCAGAGGTGCGGGGGAAAGTCAGAAGTTTATAGATAATCCCCACACTGCATTTTCAGGAAGAATGTATGAAAAGCAGATGCCGGACCTGATTGGCCGAGATTTGATGCGATGAAGTGCAAAATACCCGACACCTCATCCGTCAGCTGATAAAATCAGCTGACACCTTCCCCTCAAGGGGAAGGCTGTGATACAGCGATTCATGCTTTGCCTTCCTAAAATGGAAAGGCTGTGATACAGCGATTCATGCTTTGCCCTCCTAAAATGGGAAGGCTGTGATACAGCGATTCGTGCTTTGCCTTCCCCTTGAGGGACGGCCTGTGTGCCGGTGGCACACGTTTTAGGCCGATTGACCGAGTC
>CADBMW010000290.1 GCA_902795855.1 uncultured Lachnospiraceae bacterium | reverse complement strand
TTATGTCAGAATATATTATTATGACATAAGTGTCAAAAGTCAAAATGCGTTCCTGCTTGCAGGAAAAGCATGTTGACCTTATGACACCCACATCAAAATATGATATAGGAGACGGATATGGAACAGAAGGGAAGAGCTGAGATACTTCTCGAAGGATTAAAGACAAGAATAGAGGACGCTCCATCAGCAACCTTTAATGCTGACAAAGCTGTGCTTGATAGAAATGAACTTCTGAAGATTGTAAATAACATTTCAGAGGTTGTAAAAAACGAGATGAATACCTATAGAGAGGTAAATGATAAAAAGGCTCGTATTATAAATGAAGCTAAGGAAGAGGCAGAAGAGATACTTTACAGGGCTCAGAAGTCTGCCAGCAGAATCAGAGTTACTAAAAGAAGACCGGGAGAACCGCCTTCATTCAGAGCCTCTGAGTTTTCCAAGGAAGAGAAACAGTCTCTTCGTACAGCGTCTGATATATATGCCGCTTCCCTGATCTATACTGACGAGATGCTTACTGAGGTGGACCATCTTGTTTCAGAATCCTATGAGAAGATAGAACAGGAATATGCAAGAATGAGAAGCACCCTTCGCAAAAAGGTGGAGGATATAGCTGAGAATAAGGCTGAGCTTATGAGTAATCTGAACAGTCTTAAGGCAAATGACAGATATTCACAGATACTTGAGCTTTCCGAGCTTCTTTCTCTTGAGCTTTACAACGAAAGAGAAAAAGCCAAGGCTAAGGAAAGAGAAGAAAGAGCTCAGATGCGCCTTGAATTTGACGAGAATGAAGAGGATGGAGAAAACAGCGGTAAGAGACCTCAGGTAAATGCGGACAGAACTGCTGTTAAGATAGAACGAGAAGAAAAAAGCAATTACGGAATTCCGGTTATGAACCGTTCCTCGGAAGTTACAGACAGGAATAAGTAAGCTAAACAAAAACCGGAGGTATAAGAAATTGATAGTAAACCCATATACAAAGCAGGAAATGGAATTCTCTGTTGAGGTTTTTCCTCCTAAGAGAACAGATGATATATATGACATATTCAGGACACTGGATGAGCTTAGTGATATGAAGCCTGATTTTATATCCGTTACCTACGGAGCAGGTGGAAGTAACAGCAAGAAGACTGCAACTCTTTGTGCATATGTACAGAATATCTGCGAGGTGGATGCCATAGCTCATATGACAGCAGCCGGAATGACTAAGGAAAAGCTGGTGGATCTTCTGAAAGAGCTGAAGCATAAGGGAGTTAACAGAGTCCTCAGTCTCAGAGGTGATAAGCCAAGAGATATGACACAGGAGGAATTTGACGGAAGATATTATAAATATGCATCAGATATGATTCCTGACATAAAAGAAGTTGGAGATTTTAAGATTGCTGTTGCCTGTTATCCGGAGAAGCATCCTGAATCACCGGATTTTGACACAGATATAATGATGCTTAAGAAAAAAGTGGAAACAGGAGCAGATGAGCTTATAACTCAGATGTTCTTTGAGAATGAAAAGTTTTATTATTTCATGGATAAGCTTCGTGCCGCAGGGGTAGATGTACCGGTTCATGCGGGAATCATGCCTATAACAGCTGCAAAACAGCTGGGAACCAGCGTTTCCCTGTCAGGTTCATCAGTACCACATGATATGTCGGAAATGATCGCAAAGTATGCAGATGATCCAGTGGGTATGAGAGAGGCAGGTATTGAATATGCCATCAAGCAGATCGATGATCTGATGAAGCATGGTGTTGAGGGAATTCATCTTTACAGCATGAATAAATCCCAGGTTACCAGAAAAATATATGAAAGCTTCTGATTTTTAGTTGGAGGGGTTAAAATAAGTCCCATCGGAGATTTACTCCGGTGGGACTTTATCGTTACTTTGCTTTTTTATCTACATTTTTTCTCTTATTCTTTTTATCGATATAAAGTGCTTCGTCGGCATAAATCATTTCAGATTCAATCTGCAGGTTTTCAGAACAGGTAAGGGCTCTGAAGCCGTAGCTGAATTCCACATAGTATGGTTTGCCATTCTGTTCATTGACACGGTCCTGATAGTAGTTCATGCTGTCAACGATATTTTTCTGAGTGGTTCCTTTCATGTCGGATACGAAGACTGCAAATTCATCACCACCGATTCTTGCGATAATGGTTCCTTTAGGAAAGCTATTTCTTAAGGTGTTGGCAATGGTATCTAAGGCGTAATCTCCGTCCTTATGACCATACCGGTCATTTACCTGCTTCAGGTTATCCATATCTATATAGCCTACCAGAGCGCTGTTTCCGGCGTTGCTCTTATTCTTCAGCTGTCTCTCGACAATTTCAAAGAATCCACGTCTGTTATAGAGTCCTGTTAATTCATCTGTAATTGAAAGAGCATTCAGCTGATCGTTCTTTTCCCTGATCTCGTCCATGGTCTGTTCCAGACGGTTCTGAATGGCTATTTCCTGCCTCATGAGAATGATAAACTTAAGTGATGTTGCAAGCTGAAGCGAGGTTGTATAGATATTACAGAAGGAATCCAGTCCGGACTCGCAGAGCAGCAGTCCATGCTGTGCTTCATTTGTAAAGAGAGGAGTCAGAACCATGGTATGTCTTCTCTCGTTAGGCGTATATTTGTTATTAAATATCATATATGAAGGAAGGATTCTTTCGGTTTCATTCAGTACATGAACCTCCCCATCCTTGCTGAGTGTCTGGAGATTCACATACTTAGGAATGTTCCATAATCCGTCATTAAGCTGAACCGGAATCTCATCATACAGGTAAACATATGCACTCTTGAAGCCGGTGCGGTGCAGGAGATTTTCTGCTATAAGCTTATAACATTTCTCATCGTCAGTTGCAGTAAGAAGAGTATCTCTGGTAAGTCTCATGGACTGCCAGATATTTTCTTTGTTTGTTTTAACTTCATCAAGGTATTCTGAGGAAATGTAGAATGACAAATATGAAAGTATGGTATTTATCATAGATTCAAGCTGCACATGCTTTTCTTTATCCAGCTTAAGATTAAGAAGGAAATTGGATAAAGTATCTATCAGATATGTCATCTTACTATGTGAGAAATAGTAAACGATTATGTCTGAATTCAGAACCTCTTCCGTAGCAGCCCTGAGGTCATCAGAGCTATAGGTAACATCCTTGAATATAACATTCATAAATATCATGAAATAAGGATCGAGAATCTCGAAAAGCTGATGCGAGTAAAATGCATCATAATAATGGCTCATGAAGAGATCCTTAAAGGTCTTCAGAAGCATTTCACTGTCATAATTTGCTATGTTCTTATTTATATCTGCTAATATATGAGGATCATTTGAAGGATTGCATCCGCAGGAAAGTCTCTTTACAAGCTTGGAATGAAGCAGGGATTTAGAGGTGTCCCCGGTTTTCAGAAGCTCTACAGCCTGATATACTGCGTTGTAGCCCAGATCCATTATGTTGTTGTCCACGGTGGTAAGCTGAGGAGTCAGTGCAAGAGAAGTAGGCGCATTATCAAAGCCCGTAACAAGAATATCCCTGCCTATGATAAGTCCTCTCTTTTTGATGGCTTTATATCCGCCGATGGCCATTGTGTCATTTGCAAATACTATAGCCTCAAGATCAGGATTGTTATCCAGAAGCTCTCCAACTATGTCCTCTGTGTATTCGGAGAAGTTGCCGTAAGCAACTCGATTTTCGTCGTATGGGATATCATTTTCACTGAGGACCTTTTTATATACATTAAATCTCTCCAGCGCATCTGCATTTTCAAGTCTGCCGCTGACAAATCCGATCTTTGTTTTTAAGTGGTCTTTTATCAGGTGTTCTATGGCAGCTCTCATACCGGAAGAGCTTTCGGTATAAAGAAAATGATAGCCCGGAATCTCAGCTTCAATTGTAATAATAGGAACATCAAAGGCTTCAAGAAAGGCCTTCTTATCATCTACAGACAGAAAGCTTCCTATGGAACCAATGGAAATGATAAGCGCATCCAGAGATTTCTTGTTTGCGTAATAAAAGATAGAATTGTACTGATAATCGTATTTGGCATTTATTGGATCATTGTAGGAGGCGTTTAGATACATGCCCGGAAAAACTATGAGATTTACATCAGCTTCCTCTGCTGCATATTCCACCCCTTTACA
>CADBMW010000289.1 GCA_902795855.1 uncultured Lachnospiraceae bacterium | reverse complement strand
TGGTGCAGACCTTGTTCAGGAAATAACGGTCATGGCTGACAACTATTACTGTGTTCTCAAAATTAATAAGAAATTCCTCAAGCCATGCGATGGCATCCATATCCAGGTGGTTTGTAGGCTCATCCAGAAGCAGTACATCAGGATTACCGAAAAGGGCCTTTGCAAGAAGCACCTTAACCTTCTTGTTACCATCCAGATCCTTCATCATGGCGTAGTGATCCTCAGTCTCTACGCCCAGACCATTTAAAAGGGTTGCAGCATCAACCTCTGCATTCCATCCGTCCATTTCGGCGAATTCAGCTTCCAGCTCAGACGCTCTAACACCATCCTCATCAGAGAAATCCTCCTTTGCATAGATGGCATCCTTTTCCTTCATGATCTCATAAAGTCTCTGGTTACCCATGATTACAGTATCCAGCACTGAATATTCGTCATATTTGAAGTGATCCTGCTCCAGAACGGAAAGTCTCTCCCCCGGATCCATGGTAACATCACCGGTAGTGGACTCCAGCTCTCCTGAAAGAATCTTAAGAAATGTGGACTTTCCTGCACCATTTGCACCTATAAGTCCATAACAGTTACCTGGGGTAAAGGTAATGTTAACATCCTCAAATAAAGCCTTCTTTCCAAATCTTAAAGAAATGTTATTTGCGCTTATCATAAGTATTACTACTCCTTCCTGTCTAACTCGTCTATCAGTTTTTCTATCAGCCTCTTTTTGCTGAAAATGTCATAGCCGAGTAGAAATATAAAAATCAGCTTATTCAGATTCTCGTCAGATTCCTTTGGAATCTTTTTGTCCGCAATCTGAGCTGCTTTCATCACGCCTGACTCAATATTAAAATACTGAGGCTTCTCCATCTCAAATGTCTTCTTATAGAGATCAAAGAGCTTATCATCATCCATATCCTCATCCAGAAGAGGCTTCATAAGCTTCTTTATGTCTCCGATGGAGATTACATTTTTCATGTAATAAATATATATCAGCAATATGAGATGTCTCCTGTTGTACTTCTTATTCACAGGAGGCGGAAGCAGCTTATTCTTTGTGTAGTTATTTATCATGGCCTTGGTAAGGATCTTGTCATCCTCTTCGATCATGCTGCCCTTGAGATTCTCATCCATAAACATGGTAAGCTGTTCCATGTACATATCCATATCCGGAATATCCTCCGGCGCCACAAAATCCAGCTTTAATTTCTCTCGTATCTCTTTTTTTAATTCCTGAAGTTCCTCATCCATATCAGTCTCCGCCTTTTATTTTATTCAGAACTTTACATCAATTTCACTACATCCACCCGCTCCACGCGGTTCTTCTCAACCTTGCCACACTTTATAGTCACTTCTCCGGTCCTTACCATGTCCCCTTCCTTAGGAAGTCTGTCCAGAAGCTCTATCATAAGACCACCTATGGAATCATAGTCATCGGACTGCAGACTGGTTCCCAGGGCATCATTCAGATCATCCAGCTTTATGGAGCCGTCCACGTCATAATGTCCCGGACTGATTTCCTTGATGAATTCATTTTCATGTTCATCATATTCGTCTCTGATATCACCCACGATTTCCTCGATCAGGTCCTCCATGGTTATGATACCTGCAGTTACACCATATTCATCAAGAACAATACACATATTTGCAGATGAAGTTTTCATATCCGCAAATATCTCAGCAGTACGCTGGTATTCATAAACATAAACCGCGTCTCTCACCAGACTCTTGATATTCATTTCGTTCTTCTTCAGCTTTTCATAGTGAATCAGAATGTCCTTTATCAGAAGTATTCCGGTTATGTGATCCTTGGATTCATCATATACCGGATATCTGGAATAATTTTCCTCTTCAATAAGCTTCTTCAGTTCTTCGTGGGAAATGTTTATATCAATGCAGACCATGTCTGCTCTCGAAATCATTATATCCTTGGAAATGGCATCGCCGAAATCCACCACGTTGTTGATCATCTTCTTTTCCGAGTTTTCAATTACACCTTCTTCACTACTGACATCAACTATTTTAAGAAGCTCCGTCTCAGTCATCTGATCCGGATTCGCATCAGGATCCACCCTAAGCAGACAAAAAACACCCCGACATATCTTATTTAACAGCCATATGACAGGTGTCAGTATTATCATAAGTATGTAAATTGGCTTTGAAAATGCAAGTGACAAAGTCAGTGAATTCTGATTTGCCAGAGTTTTGGGAGTTATCTCACCAAAAATCAGCACAAGTAAAGTGAGAATACCTGTAGCTGCTCCAACATATTTATTTCCAAAAAGATTGCTGCACAGGACAGTAGCAAGAGCTGATGCGGAAATGTTTACTATGTTATTTCCGATCAGAATGGTAGACAGGAGCTTGGCAGAATTTTCTCTCATATTTATTACCAGCTTCGCCTTCTTACCTCGTCTTCCGCCCTCATCAAGAACCACCTTCAGCTTATTCAGACTGACGGTGGTAAGAGCTGTTTCCGCCGATGAGAAAAATCCGGATAGAAACAGAAGCAGTACTAAAATACATAACTGGATTATGGAACCGGGGTCCACTAAATCATCACTCCTTATCTTCGGAATCCTTTGTGATTCCCAATCTCTCAAATATTATATCGCAGCTGCCATTTCCATAGCTCAGGAAACGGTTAACTCTGCTTATGGTTGCAGTAGATGCTCCCGTCTGCTTTGCTATTTCCATGTAGGTCTTGTTCTGATAAAGCAGCTTAGCGACCTCAAATCGCTCAGCTACTCCCAGAATCTCATTTGTGGTAAATATATCTTCGAAAAAATTATAGCATTCTTCTTTGTTTTCCAGTGAAAGCACAGCTTCGAATAAATCATCAACCGCTTTTGTTTTGATGGTTTTTGCCATTTCTTCCCCCTTAATTACTTAGGCTCCTTACGAACCCATACGGATACTGCCCCTCTGTTTACATAGAAGTTACCGCATCCATCTTCATCAATCTTAATGTTATATTTTGCATTACCCATAACATCGGAGAAATGAGCTCCTGCAAACTGACGACCGATATACATTCTCTTTGTTCCACCCTTACCGTCTGATAATACAACGGCAAGACCTGAATCCTTATGCTCTGCGTCACCCTCTCTGGTCCATCCGATGCAATCAGGATCATCAAGATAGTCATGCTGAGGTCCGTAGGCCTTGTTCTTTCTGATCTTCATCAGCTTGTCCAGCATAACCTTCTTGGACTTTATCTTATCGTGGCTTATTCCCTTATAGTCTCCATAGAATACACAAGGATATCCACCCTCTCTCAGAAGGATAAGTGCATAAGCCATAGGTTTGAACCAGTCCTCAACGAAGGACTCAAGCGCCTGACCCGGCTGTGTATCATGGTTATCTACGAAGGTTACTGCCTTCACAGGATTCTCTCTTACAAGAGTTCCGTCAAAGATAGTTCTGAGATCATATGCTCCATTTGATTTTGAGCAGTTATACAGATTGAAATGAAGAGGAACATCGAAAAGTGAAGCCTCTGCTCTGATAGAATCCAGATAAGCTGTAAGTGTGCCAACACTGCGGCTCCAGTATTCGCCAACAGTGAAAAGCTCTCTGTCAGTTGCATTTCTTACTGCAAAAAGGAAGTCTCTGTAGAACGATGCAGGAATATGCTTTACAGCATCAAGTCTGAAACCGTCTATTCCTGTTGTCTCCACATACCAGACAGCCCACTTAACCAGCTCATCAAATACTTCTCTGTTATCAAAATCTATATCAGCGCCCATGAGGTAATCATAATTACCATTTTCTCCATCGACACCTTCATTCCATTCCTTGCCTGAGAATTTGAAAATGGATTTAACAAGGTTATCCTGATCCCAGTCGATTCCGTCAAAATGACTCCAGTTCCATTTGAAATCAGAGTATTTATTCTTACGTCCCGGGAAGGTAAACTTTGTCCATGCTCCGATGGTCTTTCCCTCACCTATCATCTGGTAACGGTTCAGCTGATTGAATTCCTGAGCAGAAACCTCTTCTACCTCATCCGCACCCATCTTGTGATTAAGAACTATATCGGCATAAACATTTATTCCAACGGCCTGAAGTGCTTTTATGGCCTCCAGGTATTCCTTCTTTGTACCATACTTGGTACGGATGGAACCCTTCTGTCTGAATTCTCCCAGATCATAAAGGTCATAAACTCCATATCCCACATCATTCTTTCCTTCAGCACCCTTGTAAGCAGGTGGAAGCCATAATGATGTGACACCGGTCTTGCTGAGCTTTTCCGCATCCTTCTTCAGGGTACTCCAGAGTGATGGTTCACTCTTCATATACCATTCAAAGTACTGCATCATAAGTCCATTATCCATTTCCTTGCCTCCTGTTATAAATACAAATCTGAAATGAAAATTATCTGTCGTTCAGTGGAACATATTCCACCTTGTCTGCTACTGATTTATAGGACGGTCTGATTATCTTGTCCGTACAGATAAGTTCCTCTATACGGTGAGCCGACCATCCGGCAATCCTTGCTATAGCGAAGAGTGGTGTTACCATCTCTTCCGGAATATTTAACATGTCATATGCAAAACCACTGTAGAAGTCGATATTTGCACTGACTCCTTTATATATCTTTCTGTGCTCTGCTATAACCTGCGGAGCCAGTCTTTCAACAGTCTTATAAAGATGAGCCTCTTCATCACGACCCTTGGACTCAGCCAGCTGCAGAGTATATTTTTTGAGTATCTCAGCTCTTGGATCGGAAAGAGAATAAACTGCATGTCCCATTCCATATATAAGACCTGTTTTATCAAATGCTTTCTTATTGATTATCTTTATAAGATAATCTTTTATCTCATCATCATCATACCAGTCTGAGACATTTGCTTTTATCTCATCAAACATCTTTATGACTTTAATGTTGGCACCACCATGCTTCGGTCCCTTCAGGGAACAAAGGGATGCGGCCACTGATGAATAAGTATCAGTACCTGAGGATGTTACTACGTGGGTAGTAAAGGTGGAATTATTTCCGCCGCCGTGCTCAGCATGAAGCACCATGGCTATATCCAGTACCTGAGCCTCCATTGGATCGAATCTCTTATCCTGTCTCAGCATTCTCAGCAGATTCTCCGAAGTGGAAAGCTCCGGCTTCGGATTATGGAGATAAAGACCTCTTCTCTGGAGATAATGTCTGTAAGACAGGTATGAATATGCAGCTATCATAGGAAGGCTGGATATCAGACTTATACTCTGTCTTAATACATTTGCTATTCCCAGATCATCCGCATGCTTATCATATGCATTGAGAGCCAGAACAGCCATGGACATGGCATTCATAACATCCTTATTTGGCGATCTGAGTATTACATCCTCTACAAAATCATTTGGCAGCTTTCTGTTAAATCCCAGAAGCCTATTGAAATGTGTAAGCTCATTCACATTTGGAAGCATACCAAAAAGAAGCAGGTAAATGGTCTCTTCGAAACCATACCTGTGACTATCTGTGAAGCCCCTTACCAGATCATATATATCGATACCTCTGTAATAAAGGCGTCCTTCAACAGGGATTACTTCACCATCCTTGTCCTCGGAACCTATAACTGTAGATATCTCAGTAAGGCCTGTGAGAACCCCTTTTCCACTGGGTTCTCTCAGACCTCTTTTTACATGATATGTATCATAAAGCTGGGGTTCTATATAATTGTGATCAATACACAGCTTAGCGAGCTTATGAATCTCTCTCGCTGCTGCATTTGCGGTATATTCAGTCATATGTTATCAAACTCCTGCAAAAGCCCTGTTATAGTGTATCATTGAAAGGGTTTCTATACTTGCACACATCTTATCAGCAACGCAGACAATTCTTGCCTCCCTGCTCATAGGAACATGTGTCAGATTCAGTGGGAACATATGGCAGTAAATCACTTTTGATATCTTATCATCTATCCCAAAATCTCTTTTGGCATTTTCCAGGGAGATAGCTGCATGCTTATATCCATGAAGCCCCTCTCTTATTCCTGACTCATGCCAGTCATACAGAAAATAATCATGAAGCAGAGCACCTCGTACAACGGTTCTCATATCCACCTTGTACCTGCTTCTTACAGCAAGCCATACACTTATATAGGTAACACACAGGGAATGTGTATACGTAGTGGTGGTGCCGTGCTGTATGAATTTCTTTTCCTGTTCAAACTTTTCACTTTGTATGATGTCTGAACCGTACTTATTTATCAACCTAATTATTCTCTGGTCATAGCCAATATTTATCATATGCATTCACTATTTCCTTAACTAATTAAGTATACCATTTATCAATTATTTGTGTCAATCCAGAGCAGTAAGTGTGGCACGTATTGCCTTTATGAAATCCTGGGTATTAAGTGTAGTTACATCCTTTAACTCAGTAATGAGTGCCAGATCCTTTGTCATAGTACCACCTTCGATTGTATCGATGGTTGCCTTCTCAAGCTTATCTGCAAATGCCATAAGCTCGCTGTTTGAATCCAGCTCTCCCCTCTTTCTGAGAGCTCCTGTCCACGCGAATATTGTTGCTACAGGGTTTGTAGATGTTTCCTCACCCTTAAGGTGCTTATAATAATGTCTCTGAACAGTTCCGTGAGCTGCCTCATATTCATAATATCCCTTAGGAGATACCAAAACAGAAGTCATCATAGCCAGTGAACCGAAGGCAGATGAAAGCATATCACTCATTACATCTCCGTCATAGTTCTTGCATGCCCAGATAAATCCACCCTTGGACTTCATTACTCTTGCTACTGCATCATCTATAAGTGTGTAGAAGTATTCGATACCCGCAGCATCAAACTTCTCCTTGAATTCAGCATCAAAGATTTCCTGGAAGATATCCTTGAAGGTATGATCATATTTCTTGGAAATGGTATCCTTTGAGGCAAACCATATGGTCTGCTTTGTATCAAGAGCGTAGGTAAAGCAGCTTCTTGCAAAGCTTTCGATAGAACCATTTAAGTTATGCATTCCCTGTACAATTCCAGGTCCGTCAAACTCATGAACAGTTACGCTTTCCTTGCTTCCATCTTCTGCAGTATAAACAAGCTCAACCTTTCCAGGTCCCGGAATCTTCATCTCGCTTGCCTTGTAAACATCACCGTATGCATGTCTTGCTATAGTGATAGGCTTCTCCCAGTTACGAACACATGGAGTGATGCCCTTTACCTGAATAGGTGCTCTGAATACAGTTCCGTCAAGGATTGCACGGATAGTACCATTTGGGCTCTTCCACATTTCTTTAAGATTATATTCTTCTACTCGTGCAGCATTTGGGGTTATGGTTGCACATTTAACTGCTACCTTATGCTTCTCTGTAGCATAGGCTGCGTCCTTTGTTACCTGATCATCTGTCTCATTTCTATGTTCAAGTCCCAGATCGTAATACTCTGTGTTCAGTTCCAAAAACGGGGTAAGAAGTTCATCCTTAATGAGCTGCCACAGGATACGTGTCATCTCGTCTCCATCCATCTCTACGATAGGGTTTTCCATCTTAATCTTCGCCATAATTGTTTCCTCCTTATAACTTTGTATATGTGGGTTAATAGTTTTTACTTTTGGTTATCAAGCCTGTCCAGGAAGTCCAGCAGAACCTGTGTCTCTCCGTATTCACTAAGAGGCGGAGCCACATGCTTGGCTGCTGCCTTTACTTCATCCCTGGCACTGCCTATGGCATAGCTTTCCTCTGCAGCCTTAAGAAGCCCCAGATCATTCAGATTATCTCCGAAGGCCATGGTCTCTTCTCTGCTGATATTTAGGATGCTCTGAAGCTTCTTAAGGGCATTACCCTTATCAGCATGCTTACCTGTAACATCCATCCACATTACGCCGGCTGAAGCTATTTTGAATGAATCCTTCCACTTGTCGGTGAACCATTCATTTACTATAGCCTCGGCATTGTCCTTATGATAAATGGAAAGCTTGACTATCTCATCTGTAAGATGAGTTTCAAAATCTCCCAGAACCTTTATATCGAATCTGTATGAATCTCGCATCCAGTAGAACATCTCGCTTTTGTCCTCACAGTAGGCTGTGTCTCTTCCGCTGAGCATTATATCACAGTCCGGAAGTCTCTTAACATCCTTTATCATCTGCATGAGAACATCTCTGTCGAATACGTGCATGTCATAAACCTGCTTTGTATCCCTGGTTACGGTTCCCCCTTCTGTTATATAATAGATATCTTCGCTGACGGGCTGGAATAGTCTGACCATGCTTGCAAACTGCCTGCCACTGGCACCAACATAGATTATACCATGTTCCTTCAATCTCCTTATAATGTCATACATACGTACATCTATTTTTGCAGTTCCATCAGGCACAAGAGTCCCATCTATATCGCTTGCAATGAGTTTAATCATTATTTTTCCTCTTTTCTAATAGACTGTAAACAAAAAACATGATACCATCTTTAGGTAAACGAGGCAACGAAAAGTTGAATCTTGAGATTTCGAAACGGAGACTGAACAGATGCTGAATTATCACGTAAGAAAGAACAGAAGAACCCGCTACACCCTGAGAATTGTAGGCTTTACCACCATCCTGGTATGCATGTCCCAGATTGTGGCATTTATAATGGGTTACGGACGTGGTTACAAGATAGGCACCTTCATAGCCTTCGCTCTGTGCATGTATGGTTTCTATCTTTTCTTCAATTCCTTCAGAAGCGGTGCCTACGATATAGACTATGAATTTAATCATGATTATTTTATTATCCATACAAAATATGGCGACCGTAAGCATACCTATGATGAGATAGGTGATCTGAACCAGATCATCCCTGAAAATGAGGCGCTGTACAGCATCATCCAGATTACCATAGGCAAAAAACAGTATCTTCTGCCCTTCTCATATAAAAAGGAACTGGCAGACCAGATTTATACTTTTCTTAACGAAAGGATCACATCCCAGACTTTGGGACTGGACAGCGAAGAATGATTATTTCCAAATTAGATGATTTGTATAAAGACAGCATAATAAAAAGGCTCTGGTTTTATGATGAGACTGACTCCACAAATACCAGAGCCAAGGAATATGTTTATAAACTAAATAATACCGACGGGAAGGAAGCAGACCTTCCCGGACTTTTTTTGTCTGAGGTTCAGACTGCCGGCAGAGGAAGAATGGGCCGTCCCTGGAAATCCCCTGCGGGAACAGGAATCTGGATGTCCTATCTTATACGTCCTGCTCTAGACCCTGACCGGATTCCCGGCATCACTATACTGACCTCCCTGGCAGTAGCTGATTCCATAAATGAATATGCCTCTGACCATTCCATTACCATGCCTGAAATTAAAATCAAATGGCCAAATGATATAATCGCCGGAAGCCGAAAAATATGCGGTATCCTGACAGAACTGGTGGCTCCTGACTTTGTTATAAATGGTATAGGGATAAATGTTAATACCGAAGATTTTCCGGATGAACTAAAGGATAAAGCCACTTCACTAAAGCTGGCCGGTAGTACGCTATGGGACAGAGAGGAACTTATAATCCTCGTCATTAAAAGACTTAACTCTCTTATCAGAGAATATGAGCACGAAACCAGTCTGGAATTTGTACGTGAAAAATATAATAACCTCCTTGTCAGCATTAACAAGGAGGTTGTAATTTCCCATGATACAAAAAATATTGTAAGGATAAGCCGGGGTATTGACCATACCGGGGCTCTTCTGGTAGAAGCTCCTGACGGAAGTATCTCAGCCGTTTCGAGCGGTGAGGTATCCGTAAGAGGAATCTATGGCTATGTTTGATCTTAACGATAAGGATTATTTGTCATAGCAAAATCCACATTGATCTTTTTCAGATAATTATATTCGTCCTGATCCATGGTATTGTAGGTTCCTATCTGAATACCATTTCTATGACACATATCTACCAGATCTTCGCCATAATCATCATCACGCATTGTCAGGGAAGATGAGATGATCAGAGTATCTCCCCCATTTTTAACAAGCCATCTGATATGACTGTTTATGGTACTTCTTTCATACTGACCGGCTACAATTCCGATTCTGACACCCTTATTTACAAATGGCTTAAGATCAGACTTCTTGGAAGTAAAGATAACCGTATTCTTCTGCATCTTATATTTCTGAATGGTATTTACGATCTTATCAACACCTCTGGAAGTCAGAGTGTATTTTTTGTAGGTCTTTATATGACAAAGAACCTTCAGATCATTATCCTTTGCCACAGATAAAACCTCATCCAGTGTTGGAATGACTATACCCTTTCCCTTTGAATCGGACATAAGGTAATTCTTACGGTTTTTCTTGTTTACCTTCCATATGTAGGTATTTCTCTTGCAGAATCTCTTGGTATTATAATCATGGAATACCATGATATCTCCATTCTGAGACTCCCATATATCGATCTCGATTCCGTCAAAGCTGGCCTGTGCAGCACCCACTATACTTGGAATGGAATTCTCCAGATATGCTCCGGAATATCCCCTGTGGCCATACATTTCTATATCTTCATCAGGATCCAGATCAAACAGACTGTCATCGTCTTCTTCGTCTTCTTCGTCTTCATCAT
The DNA here is from genome assembly GCA_902795855.1 of uncultured Lachnospiraceae bacterium. GTDB lineage: Bacteria > Bacillota > Clostridia > Lachnospirales > Lachnospiraceae > Eubacterium_Q. Next base: position 5,369 of record CADBMW010000289.1, on the reverse strand, counting down.
CTGTTCCAAAGCCGTCGTCGTCATTCATACCGTAATTCGGATAATCCGAATCCGTTACGTTTTTTGCAAAAGCCTCTTTAGAGGTGCAAAAAAATGACACCGCCAGGACAAAGGCCAGCATCAGACATAACACTTTCTTATTCATTTTCCCACCACCAAATAACATTTTTCCATCAAATTTACATAATACATTTACATAACATCCTCACTGTACTACATAATTCTAAGAAAATCAATAAGAAAATGTGAATTTAGTTACCATAAATTTAAACAAATTGTGAATTATTATGTAAATTATGTATTTACAGACGCTAAAAAGAGCCCTCGCATTTGCGAGAGCTCTGAAAAATCATTATCAAATTATGCCTGTCTGTAGATTATCTCATGTCTTCCAGGACCATTACTTACCATGGTGATTGGGAAGCCTATCTCCTTCTCGATGAATTCGATGTAGTTGCGGCAGTTTTCAGGAAGTTCGTTATAATCAGTTATTCCTCTGATATCACACTTCCATCCCGGAAGTACCTTGTATACAGGCTTTGCATCCTTAAGCTTTGTTGTAACAGGGAAGTCTGTTGTAACCTCTCCGTCTATTTCATAGCCTACACAAACCGGTATTTCATCCAGATATCCCAGGGCATCAAGTACTGTAAATGCTACATCTGTGGTTCCCTGAAGTCTGCATCCGTATTTGGAAGCAACACAGTCGAACCATCCCATACGACGTGGACGACCGGTGGTAGCACCGAACTCACCCTTATCACCGCCATGGGTTCTGAGAAGATCTGCCTCTTCTCCTTCTATCTCGCTGACGAATTCGCCGGCACCTACTGCACTTGAGTAAGCCTTACATACTGTAACTACTCTCTTTATCTCATAAGGTGGTATTCCTGCACCTATGGCACCGTAACCAGCAAGTGTTGATGATGATGTAACCATAGGATATATACCATGATCAGGATCCTTCATGGAACCAAGCTGTCCCTCAAGAAGGATATTTTTGCCTTCCTTGATTGCTTTATAAAGGAATGCAGATACATCACAGACAAATGGTTTAACCATTTCTTTATATTCCATGAGGGTAGCATAAACCTCATCTACTGTAAGAAGTGGTTTATGATAAAGATGCTCCAGCAGTACATTTTTCTGAGCTATAACTCTTTCTATCTTTTCCTTAAGTGTCTTTTCATCAGCGAAAAGCTCTGACACCTGGAATCCTATCTTTGCATATTTATCTGAATAGAATGGAGCTATACCTGACTTTGTGGAACCGAAGGATGCTCCTGCAAGTCTCTCTTCTTCATAGGAATCAAGAAGAACATGATAAGGCATAACCATCTGAGCTCTGTCAGACACCAGAATCTTCGGTGTTGGAACTCCACCTGCCTCTATCTCCTTAACCTCTTTGAAAAGCTTGGGAATATCAAGGGCTACACCATTTCCTATGACACTCGTTGTGTGATCATAGAAAACGCCTGATGGAAGAGTATGAAGTGCAAATCTTCCGTAATTATTTATTATGGTATGACCTGCATTTGCTCCACCCTGAAAACGGATTATAATGTCCGCCTTTTCGGCAAGCATGTCAGTGATCTTACCCTTTCCTTCATCACCCCAATTGGCTCCTACTACAGCTGTTACCATCTTATCCTCCTGTTTTAATACTCAACTAAATGAATATATATATTATTTGACACAACACACTACTATACATCATTTAGTCAAAATAGTAAAACCTTTTATTTTATTTTTTTATTATAGCCTTAAAAGTCTTGGAATATTTTCCGAAACCTGTTTTATCAGCGTTTGAATATGTGGAAACCTTAACCTTTACAGCCTTTCCTATCTGATTGTTCTTAACAGATGTTTTTACTGTAAATGATGTCTTGTTTCCTTTTACATATATTGGTGCAGCACCGTTTACCTCAACCAGATATCCCTTTGCGCCCTTAACCTTCTTATTAAGCTTAACATTTAAGTTGAAGGTTGTGGTATCTGACCAGTATCCCCTATGAACCAGCTTATTTCCAAGCCACTGTGACTTAACCCACTTCTTGGAATGATTTGCGCCCGAGGTTGAGATTGACTTAACTGATGGCTTAGTCTTAAGTCCTGTCTTTACATTTTTAACCTTACTCTCAGGTGATGAAAGTGTATAAGAAACACTTGCTCCGCTATCATCAGTATAGCTGCATTTTACAGTAGTTGACCACTTATACTGATATGTTGAAGATGCCTTAAGCTTCTTTACAGTAGTACCATTATTTGAAAGATTTATGGTCTTCCATTTCTTATCGGACTTTTTCTTATAGCTTACGGTATAGGAACCATCCATAAGGATAGAAGGAACAAACTGCAGTGAATTAGTTGTTACCTTGACTGTATTTACAGTTCCGACACCAGGAGCCTTTGAATAATCAAATGCACACTTGAATGATGCATCATAATAAATGGAATTGTTACGTATATCTACCTGAAGTGTTGTGGCATTATGTCCAACACTTGATCCTGAATATGGTTCACTTGTGATAAGTGTATAAACTCCGCCGGCCTTTAATTCTCCATACTTACTTGTTATAGGAACCTTTGTTCCATCAGCTGCCTTCCATTCGTCCTTATCTGAGTAATAATTTGTACTCAGGTCTCTGTCCATGCAGTATTCAGCATCCATCTTTGTTGTAAGTGTATACTTAAATCCAAGTGAATTATTTATGCTGACACATTCTATGGAAAGATTATATGCCGGATGATCATAGGTCTTCTTCATTCCTGCTGCAACCGGCTTTTTCACATCAAATCCGCCAGCATAGGTAATGGTAGCAGGTGTCTTCTTGCTCTCCTCACACTTCTTTGTTAATTCTTCTTTTCTAAGTGTTACATTATCATATTTACAATCTTTTACTTCAGAATAAGGTCCTTTTATACCGTCTGAGCTGATATAGCAGATACGGAAATAGTTTACAGCATCAAGAGTTGTATTCAGAAGTGCTGCATTCTTTGCTACATCTACTGTAGAGGTTGTGTTGTCAGCTCCATAGCTTTCAAGCTCAGCCCAATTCACATTATCCTTTGAACACTCTATAACATATTTCTGAGCATTGGTGAGTGCAGCAGGATTGTTCCATGTAAAATCGTACTTACCATTAGTATTTGCTTTTACAGTGAAATTCTCAGGAGCAACTGTCGGAGCCTTTGCCTCTACATCAAAGGCCTTTGAATAATGCTTTGCTAACATGGTTGATGATGCAGAGCTTGGATACTCCTCTACTCTGATACGGTATATTCCCGCTGAAAGGTCTATAGCCATAGAACACTGTATATTGTATTCTACAAACTTCTGTGCGCCTGAAATACTCTCCCAGCCTGAACCATTATAAGATTCAATATAAACCTTAAAATAATTTGCAGAAGCACTCATTCTTTCCCATGCTATTTCTATCCTTCTGTCTGCAGGATAGTAACTAGGAACTACATTTTCATCATCTTCAACTACTGGGGTTGATTTCAGAAGATCAGGATTCTTTGGTGCCGCATTTACGTTTCTCATACCTGCAGCCGGCACCATGGAAATGAACATCAAAGCCGCAAGTATCAGTGCTAAAAATTTGGATACTTTTGTTTTCATTTTTTCTCTTCCTTTCCTTAATAATACTTTTTCGTTTTCATCCATCTTATATTATATAGTATTAAAAAATGTATTACAAACGGAAAAAGGCCTATTAAGAAAAAGTATTCACTGGATACCAGCCCACTAAATTAGCCGTTTTTCGGTAATCAGCCGGTCTACGGGAATATCTGTATCCAATACCGGAACAAAGTCTGTAATCTGGTTCTCAAAACACACTGCGATCTTTGTCAGAAAATGTCCCTTCATTTTTTCAATATAACTGTCGTAAAATCCACCGCCATATCCCAGACGATTCTTCTTTACATCGAATGCCACACCGGGAAGGATCATCAGAATGTGTTTTTCTTTATTTGGGGGATCCGCCGGATCAAACATATTCGCATAATCCGAAGAAGCAGGTTCTCTTATACCGAACCTGCTTACTACGAAATTATTATCAAATTTATAAAACTGCATTTCAGTCCTGCTCTCCACCTTGGGAATGAAGACTTCCTTTCCAGCCTTGACAGCCTCCTGGATTACTGAAGTTATGTCAACCTCGCATCTATAACTCATGTAGGCTAGGATGCAGTCTGCCTGCTTATATTCTTCAAGTCCCAGGACTATGTCACATATTTGGGCTGACTTAAGATCAACCTCCTGACGTGGCATGGCGTCTCTCACAGAAAGGATTTCTTTTCTTAGTTGTTTCTTTAGACTGAAGATTTCTGCAGTCCTCTCATCATTCATTTTTGTTTCCTTTAATCTTATAAATTTCTTACACCGTCCTCAAGGGGAAGGCTTTTATTCTAATACTCTATAACACTCAGGAAGCGGGAAAGAGCATCCTGCCAGGTTGGCAGCGGAGTGAATCCCATATCCACAAGCTTGGATTTATCCAGACGGGAATTAAATGGACGTGCAGCCTTGGATATTCCGTACTCTGCTGTAGTTACCGGAACTACCTCTGTTGTATATCCTGCCTGCTTATATATTTCCTTTGTAAAATCATACCAGGAAATATAACCACCTTCGTTTGTGGCATGATAGTAACCATATTTATCAGTTTCACTCATGTCTACCAAAAGTCTTGCCAGATCATAGGTATAGGTAGGCGTTCCTATCTGATCAGATACTACTGTAACTCTGTCATGTGTCTTTCCTACATTCAGCATTGTCTTGATGAAATTCTTTCCGTTAACGCCGAATACCCATGCAATTCTGACTATGAAATATTTCTCAATGGTTTTTGCAACTGCCAGCTCACCATCCAGCTTGGTCTGACCGTATACACAAAGAGGTGCATAATCCTTACAGTCCGGCTTCCATGGTTCCTCGCCCTGACCGTTAAATACATAATCTGTGGATATATAGATCATCCTGCAGTCCAACAGCTTGCAGGCATCAGCAATATTCTGAGTACCGTCCACATTTATGGCCTTTACCTTTGCCTGGTTTTCTTCATCCTCTGCCGCATCCACAGCTGTCCATGCCGCACAGTGTACCACAACATCAGGCTTTATTTCCTTTAAGGTCTCCATAACTTTATCTCTGTCGGTTATATCCAGAGACACATATGGCATTTCTGTTACCTTGCTGCCATCTGCCGCTCCGCTGTACTCCGGCTGTATATCACTTCCTATGCCTTCGTTTCCTCTTGAAGCCAGCTCATTCATTACATCATGTCCCAGCTGACCGCATACTCCCGTTACAAAATATTTCATGTTTATTCCCTCTCAATTCAGTGTTTATTCACTATCCG
>CADBMW010000288.1 GCA_902795855.1 uncultured Lachnospiraceae bacterium | reverse complement strand
GTCAGTTATTGATGCTCGTATCAATATCTACGAAATGCTCGGTGCTGAAGTTTATCTGTACTTCACAATTGACCAGTTCGATATCACTGCAAGAGTTAACGCTCGTACAACAGCTAGACCTGGCGATACAGTACAGTTCGCATTTGACCTGTCTAAGATTCATATCTTTGATAAAGAGTCAGAGGAGATCATTGTAAACTAGTTTGAAGTTTGCAAAATAAATCCTTAACTTTAGAATAATAAAGCATAACCTGGGGAAATGTATTAGATTACATTTCCCCTTTTTATTATTTTTTGCAGTATTTCCTCTTTTTTATGTCGACTTTTTTTGTTATAATAACTTCGTATGTTCTGATGATGGTAAAAATATGCTTTTGCCAATTATCATAATCAAATGGAGACGGGTTACAAGAATAGGAGTGAGGATATGATTTCTAATCAGATTTTGCAGGAAACACTTGAAGGTATTAAAACCATAACAAAGGTAGATCTGATCGTTATGGATGTTGAAGGAAGACTGCTGGCTAAGACTACTGAAGATGGTCCTCTTGATTATGAGGATGCTGTTATAGCCTTCGGAGATTCTCAGGCAGAAAGCCAGTCACTTCTTGGATATCAGTTCTTTAAGGTTTTTGATGATAAACAGGTTGAATATATCATTCTGGCAAAGGGTGATACTGATAGTACTTATACAGTTGGAAAGATGGCAGCATTCCAGATACAGAGTCTGCTGGTGGCTTATAAGGAAAGATCCGATAAGGATAACTTTATAAAGAACCTGCTGCTTGACAATCTGCTTCTTGTTGATATATATAACAGAGCTAAGAAGCTTCACATTGATACAGATGTTAAGCGCTGCGTATTCATAATAGAAACAAAGGCTGAGAAGGATAATAATGCTCTGGAGACTGTAAGAAATATCTTCTCGGTTAAGACAAGAGATTTCATTACAGCAGTAGATGAGAAAAATATCATTCTCGTTAAAGAGGTTAAGCCTACAGATACATATGAGGAACTGAATAAAACAGCTGAGATAATCGTTGATATGCTGAGCACAGAGGCTATGATCTCAGTTCATGTGGCATTTGGTACCATAGTAAATGAGATAAAGGAAGTATCACGTTCCTACAAGGAAGCTAAGATGGCTCTGGATGTAGGAAAGATATTCTATAGTGATAAAAATATAATCGCATACAGCAATCTGGGAATCGGACGTCTGATATATCAGCTTCCTATTCCTCTCTGCCGTATGTTTATAAAAGAAATCTTTGATGGAAAGTCTCCTGATGAATTTGATGAGGAAACACTTACCACCATCAATAAATTCTTTGAGAACAGTCTGAATGTTTCTGAAACATCCAGACAGCTCTACATCCACAGAAATACTCTGGTGTACAGACTTGATAAAATAGAGAAGTCCACAGGACTTGATCTCAGGGTATTTGAGGATGCCATTACATTTAAGATAGCTCTCATGGTTGTTAAATACATGAAATATATGGAGAGTCTTGATTTCTAGGAGGAATTACATTTTATGATTAAGATGGAAAATGTAACAATGAAATATCCTACCGGCACTGTTGCCTTACAGGATATAAGTGTAGAAATTGAGAAGGGTGAATTCGTATTCGTGGTAGGTTCATCCGGATCAGGTAAAACTACATTTATCGAGCTTCTGCTTAAGGAGCTTAACCCAACTAAGGGTCGTATCGAGGTTGCTGGATATGATTATTCCAGATTAAGACCAAGCAGAACTCATAAGGTAAGAAGAAAGATCGGTGTCGTATTCCAGAACTTCAGACTTCTGAAGGACAGAACGGTTTATGAAAATGTTGCATTCGCACAGAGAGTCGTTGAAACACCATCCAGATATATCCGCAGACAGGTGCCTGCAGTGCTTTCCCTGGTTGGACTTGCTGATAAGTATAAGTCATATCCAAGACAGCTTTCAGGTGGTGAGCAGCAGAGAGTTGCTCTTGCAAGAGCCCTTGTAAATAAGCCTGATATCATTCTTGCAGATGAGCCTACGGGAAACCTGGATCCAAAGAATTCTTGGGATATCATGAATCTTCTGGATGAGATTAATTCCAAGGGAACTACAGTTGTGGTAGTTACTCACAACAAGGAAATAGTTAATGTAATGAAGAAGAGAGTTATAACATTAAAGAAGGGCGTAATTGTCAGCGACGTCCAGAAAGGTGGGTACGTCGATGAGGATTAGTTCAGTTGGATACAGCATTAGACAGGGTGCTAAGAATATAAGACGTAATTTGCTTTTTTCTCTGGCATCCATAGGAACCATAGTTGCATGTCTGTTCGTTTTCGGACTTTTCTATGCGGTACTTGTTAATTTCCGTTCTGCTATCTTAAAGATTGAGAATACCATTTCCATATCAGTTTTCTTTGATGAGGATCTTTCAACAGAGGGTATCAACTTAATCGGTGAGCAGATAAAGACAAGAAAAGAAGTAAATACTATAGATTACATATCACCTGAGCAGGCCTGGGAAGAGTTTTCTGAGCAGACCTATGATGATCCTGAAGCAGCAAGAGCTGCCTTTGGTGATGACAACCCCTTGGCAAATTCAGCATCCTATAAGATAACACTTTTGGATTCCAGTACTCAGGCGGATTTCGTCCAGTTCCTTGAGGGAATAGACGGAGTAAGAAAAGTCAGCAGTTCAACCTATACTGCCGACAGTATTTCAGCTATAAATGCATTTGTAGGATATTCATCCTTCGGTATTATTCTTATACTTCTTCTGGTATCTATATTCCTGATCAACAATACGATCATCATAGGAATTACAGTCAGAAGAGAAGAGATAAAGATCATGAAGCTTATCGGTGCAACAAATGCTTTCGTAAGAGCACCATTCATAGTTGAGGGTATCGTTATAGGACTTATCGGTTCTATCATCCCTATCGTGCTTCTGTATTATCTCTATGACATGGTAATAAATTATATAGCCGGAAGATTTACAATACTTAAGAGTCTCTTCGACTTTACTCCTCCGGCTGAACTCTTTAAGATTCTGATACCACTTACCCTTGTAATCGGTATAGGTATCGGTTTCTTCGGAAGTCTTATAACAACAAGAAGACATCTTAAGGTGTGAGGTTAAAATGACAAAAAGACAATTTGTAAGTCTTGTGGTCATGGTAGCAGGTACAATTCTGGCGACCGGTGTGACTGCTGTAGCAGCCAGAGGATTAGATGGTAATTTTAGCCGCCCGTCATTCAGCAAGGTGGCATCCCCCGGAGACGGTGCTTCCAAGGAAAAAACTTCTGAAAAAAAGAAGGATAAAGATACAGAAAGTACTACTGAGGTATCTACTGCAGTCCAGCCGAGTCAGCCATTGCTTGACTCGGCTGAACTGTCAGCTATTACAAAAGAGTACAATGATACCTTGCAGGAAAAGACGGCTCTGCAGGAGAAGCTTAATCTCCTTCTGGAAAACCAGAATGACTTTATAACCAGACTCCATGAGATGGATGACATGATAATCGAATATCAGGAAAAGATTGATGAAATCCAGGAAAAAACTGACAGGGCTCAGCAGACTATGGACACCCTTCAGCAGGAGATCGAATTTGCTCAGCTCCAGCAGGATGCTCAGTATACCCGTCTTAAGGAGCATATAAGACAGGAATACGAAAATGGTACCTATACCTACCTGGATGCTCTTTTTAATGCTGTCGATTATAATGACATCGTAAATAAAACTGAATATATTCAGGCAGTTGATACATATAACAATAACATTCTCGGGCAGATCACATCTGAAAAGAGAAAGCTGGAGGATAAGAAGGCCATGCTTACCATGGTGACTGAGGATATGGGAATGCTTCAGGAGATGTACATCACAAAGCAGGAGTCTATGGAAACTCTTTCCAAGGAGAAGGAGGAACAGATAGGAATCTTCCAGGCAAGTATTGATGCTGCGAAATCTGAGATGGCTACCATAGAGGCTTTGGAGGCTGAACAGACTGCGAAGCTGGCTCAGATAGAATCACAGTATAACCTTTCCATATCACTTACGGGACCGGGAATGGCCGTTGAATACAATGGTGCTGAATTTTTGTGGCCTATGCCTTCAAGTACAAGTATTTCATCCTATTATGGACCGAGAATTGCTCCTACAGCAGGTGCCACATCTTACCATAGAGGTATAGATATCGGATGTCCTATGGGAAGTCCTGTTATAGCCGTAGCACCGGGAAAGGTAATATACGTTGGCTATCTTGGTACTGCAGGAAATGCCGTAATCGTTGACCACGGTAGTGGTATTTCATCATGTTATTTTCACCTTAGCGCATTTGCGGTAGAGGTGGGTGATGAGGTTTCAGCCGGTCAGACCATATGTTTATCTGGAAATACGGGAGTTTCTACAGGACCTCACCTTCATTTCGCCATAAGAGAGAATGGAGAATACGTTAATCCGCTTAAGTATTATAAAAATGTTCAGGATAAGTCCACTGTGAAGAATACAGAGGGCGGAGAGGAATAGTTGGGAGATTGATAAATAATGAAACGAGATTATAACAGATCAAAAGGCATTATTAGAAGGACAGGTGCCGGTGTGCTGATGATGGCATTTATGCTGGGCAGCCTCAGTGGCTGCGGTGTAAAAACCAAGGCAACCAGTGCCGGAGAAAAAAATGAGAAGTTTGATTTCAGCCTCTATGGCAATGAGAAGGAAGAGCAGAGTAAGGAAGATGAGACAGCAACAAACTCCCCTACTGACAGTGAAAGCACATTCAGCGAGTCTTCAGATGAGATAGTGGACAAGACAGCTGAGATAGAGAAAATCATAAATAATTATTTTTATTTTGAAAAAGATGATGAGAAACGAGAAGAGAGCTATTTCGACGGAATCATGCGTGGTCTGGATGATCCATACTCGGTTTATTATACAAAAGAAGAGTATGAGCAGATGATGGAGGACGATAAGGGCGTTTTTGAAGGAATTGGAGCTACTCTTACAAAGAACAGAGAAAAGGGTACTGTTTATGTAGTAAAGCCCCTGAAGGGCAGTCCTGCTGAAAAAGCAGGTCTTCTTCCGGGAGATGTAATAGTTCAGGTTGATGACCTGGAGCTTACCACTGATATGGAACTTGATTATGTTGTGGATCATATCAGAGGAAAAGAAGGTTCAAAAGTTAAAATGAAGATTTATCGCGAAGGCGAGGAGGACTTCCTGGACTTTACCATGACAAGAGCCAAGATAGAGAATACTTCTGTAGAATATGAAATGCTTGAAAATAATGTGGGTTATATTCAGGTTGAGGAGTTTATCGAGAACACTGATGAGCTTTTCAAAAATGCAGTGGATGATCTTCAGAGTCAGGGAGCAAAGTCTCTGGTCATAGATATGCGTGGTAATCCGGGCGGACTGGTTACTACAGTTGCGAAGATGGCAGATTATATGATAGATGATGATGCCCTTGCAGAAGGCGCAGAAGAAAAGGGTATTCTTATCTCAACCAAGAATAAAGATGATGTGGTAATGGATAAGATCGTCTGCAGTGATGGACACTCCGTAGACCTTCCTATGGTTGTACTGGTTGATGGAAACAGCGCAAGCTCGTCTGAGATATTTACCGGATGTATGAAGGATTATGGAATAGCTACCATTGTGGGAACTACAACCTACGGAAAGGGAATAGTTCAGTCCATTATGAAGCTTAAGGATGGATCAGCCATTAAGATCACCATAGCAAAATATTTCCTTCCGGGAGGCGAGGACATTCATAAAAAGGGTGTTGAGCCTGATGTGGAGGTTGAACTTGATGATGAGCTGAAGAAGAAAGCCACCTATGAGCACGATGAGGATAATCAGCTTCAGGAGGCATTGAAGGTTCTGGAGAAATAAGCCTGACCCGGCTGATTTGTAATAAAGAAAAGATGGGAGCAGAAGAATGGAAAAAGAATTGATAGTTGTACTTGATTTTGGTGGACAGTATAACCAGCTAATTGCCAGAAGAGTAAGAGAGTGTAACGTTTACGCGGAGGTTCATCCGTATACGCTCCCTCTTGAAAAGCTTCGGGAAATGAATCCTAAAGGAATCATTTTCACAGGAGGACCAAACAGTGTTTATTTAGATACATCACCTTCTTATACGAAGGAAATATTTGACCTGGGAATTCCGATTCTGGGAATATGCTACGGCTCACAGCTTGTGGCACACCTTCTTGGAGGAAAGGTCTCAACAGCTCCCGTAAGTGAATATGGTCGTACAAAGACCTATCTTTACGGAAATGAAAATGATAAGAAAACATCAGTTCTTTTTGAAGGACTTCCTGATGAAATCAATTCATGGATGAGTCATACTGATTATGTTTCTGAGGCTCCTGAAGGCTTCAGGGTTATAGCTCATACAGCGGACTGCCCTGTTGCGGCCATGGAAAATGTTGAGAAGGGATTCTATACAACCCAGTTCCATCCTGAGGTTATGCATACAGAATACGGACAGGAAATACTCCGTAACTTTGTACTTAAGATATGTAAATGCAGCGGAGACTGGAAGATGGACAGCTTCGTTGAAACTACAGTTCAGGCGCTTCGTGAGAAAATCGGAAATGGCCGCGTGCTCTGTGCACTTTCAGGTGGTGTTGATTCATCCGTTGCAGCCGTACTTCTGTCAAAGGCTGTGGGAAAACAGCTTACCTGTGTATTCGTAGATCATGGACTTCTTCGTAAAAATGAAGGAGATGAGGTTGAGGCAATCTTCGGACCAGAAGGAAATTACGAACTGAACTTTATCAGAGTAAATGCAGCAGACAGATTCTATGGAAAGCTTGCAGGTGAGACAGATCCAGAGCGAAAGAGAAAGATAATCGGTGAAGAATTTATCCGTGTATTTGAGGAAGAGGCAAAGAAAATCGGAGCCGTTGACTTCCTGGCTCAGGGAACAATCTATCCGGATGTTATAGAATCCGGACTTGGAGATTCGGCAGTAATTAAGTCCCATCATAACGTAGGCGGACTTCCTGACTATGTTGATTTCAAAGAGATAGTAGAACCTCTTCGTATGCTCTTCAAGGATGAGGTTCGTAAGTGCGGACTTGAGCTTGGCATACCGGAATATCTGGTAATGCGTCAGCCATTCCCGGGACCGGGACTTGGAGTTCGTATCATAGATGAGATAGATGCAGAAAAAGTACGCATCGTACAGGACGCAGATGCAATCTATAGAGAAGAAGTAGATGCTGCAGTAAAACGTGGAGAAATCAAGAACCCACCAAACCAGTACTTTGCAGCACTTTCAAACATGCGTTCCGTTGGTGTGATGGGAGACTTCAGAACATTCGACTACGCAGTAGTGCTTCGTGCAGTAAACACATCAGACTTCATGACAGCAGACTGCTGTGAGATTCCATTCGAAGTTCTTCAGAAGTGCATGAACAGAATCATAAACGAAGTAAAGGGAGTAAACAGAGTAATGTACGACCTGACCAGCAAACCGCCAGGAACGATAGAACTCCTATAATATAAAAACAACGGGAAGCCCCTAAAATAGGGACTTCCCGTTTTCTTCGTCAACAAAATGTCAATAAAAATATAT
>CADBMW010000287.1 GCA_902795855.1 uncultured Lachnospiraceae bacterium | reverse complement strand
CTTGCAGTTAAGCCTCAGGTTATTCCTATTGTCGCAGCTGAGATAAAGGATGTGCTTAAGGATGATCAGCTTATTATTTCTATCGTAGCAGGAAAATCTATTGCATGGTATAACGAGGCTTTTGGACGCGAGCTGAAGATCATCAGAACTATGCCTAACACTCCTGCACTTGTAGGTGAGGGTATGACAGGTGTCAGTCCTGCTCCTACTGTTTCAGAAGAAGAAACAAAGAAAGCTTTGGAGATTCTCTCATCCTTTGGAGAGGCTGAGGTTGTTCCAGAGAATCTGATGGACAGTGTTGTAGCTGTATCAGGAAGCTCACCTGCTTATGTATTTATGATGATAGAAGCTATGGCTGATGGAGCCGTAAAGCTGGGAATGCCAAGAGCAAAGGCATATAAATTCGCTGCACAGGCTGTGCTGGGAAGTGCAAAGATGGTACTTGAAACAGGAAAGCATCCCGGTGAATTAAAGGATATGGTATGTTCACCTGCAGGAACTACTATTGAAGCTGTAAAGGTTCTGGAACAGGAAGGTTTTAGAGCAAGTCTGATTGATGCTATGGAGGCATGTGCTGATATATCCAAGAGACTGTAATTAGTTTTTTGTTTCTTGTTATTACGCATTTGAAAATAATATAATGGAACAACATAAAAATCGGGAAAAATCGAATAAAAAATTTATGGTATTGTCTGCGATAGGTATTTTTATGGTTGTAGATCATCATACATTTACCGCTTTTAAAGTTTTTGGTAATGTAATACCTTACAATTCATTTTTTATGCCGATGTTTGTGTTTGTATCCGGATATTTTAATAAGGTGGATTCATCCACAAATCTAAGGACATATCTGATCAAAAAAATTAAAAGCCTGATTATTCCGTATGTCGGTATTTCGCTACTAGCTTTTGTGTTACAGTTTTTGATGAGTTGGTTTAAAGGTGGAGAAGTTCCATCTTATTCTTTGGAATATCTGGCTTATATGCTGGAAAGAGTGGTAACGGTAGGTTCTGCGTTTTCACTTGTTGAACCCATGTGGTTTGTAATAACACTGTTTACGCTGCTTATTGTTTATGCGCTTTTGAAAAAAGCATTGGACAAGATATGGAATAATTTTGTGGCATTTACGATTTTTTCAATATTCAGTTTTATCGTAGTTTTTCTTGCGCATAATAATCTGCTGATTTCCAAGTCATATTTACTGTTACCAATGAAGGTGTTGTTTTTTCTTCCCTTTATTGAACTTGGAGTTATATACAGAAAGTATCTTGAGAAAATTCATTCGGGACTTTCAGGAACCTGGAAGATTGCTATTCTCATGACTTTGATTGGCTTTAATGTGATACGTACGATTTATCTGCCGGATTCTTATGACATTGCTTTTGATAGTCTGAACGAACTTACAGGATTTACCAGTCCGTTTTTTGTGACACCTATGGTATCTTCGCTGGTCGGAATATTGTTCTGGCTTACATTTGTGGACCTGATCGGAAAACCGGTTTATGAAAGCAGATTCGTAAATTATATGTCCTGTAATACTTTCTGGATTATGGGGCTTCATATCGTATTCTTTAATTTAATAAATTGTATTCTATTGCTGATTAGCGAACATATTGCATATATTCCGTATTTTGATATTGAAGAATTCCGTGGAACGGAGTGGTATTATTGGGGGATCAGTGACAACATAAAGATGTTGTATGTGTTTGTGGGAATCCTGGGTCCGTTATGGCTGAAGTGGATTTTTGACAGACTAACTTGTTTAAAAAAGGAGAAGAGAAGTGCGCATTAGGCATATAATAACATTTTCAGTACTTCTCATATTGGAAATTATAATAGGAAAATGGGCAACCGGATTCATTCGAGGTTATGTTGGAGATATACTGGTCATACCGACCATTTATTTCCTGCTGAGGGCAGTGATATTTGCAAAGGACAGTATATTTGCGGTATATATCCTGCCGTTTATATGTTATTTCCTTGGATGGATGGCTGAGGTGCTTCAGGCTATGGATATAACCGGTATTCTCGGAATTGAGAAAGATTCTCTTCCGGGAATTTTGCTGGGTGGAAGCTATGATCTTAGAGATGGTCTGGCTTATCTTGCAGGATTATATCTGATCGGAATCCTGCTTATGTTTATAAGAGATAAGTCAGCTGAAAACAAAGATAAATCCGAAGGCTGGTATCCACTCAGAGTCTTTATTCACTGGACCTGGGGATATCTTCAGACTATAGCCGGCTTCTTTTTATATCTGGCGTATATACGTTATCCCCATAGATACTATCACGGTGTTGTAAGAACCGCATGGGATAAGAACAGTGGACTATCCATGGGTATGTTTATCTTCACACCTTATGAAACAGCAGAAGATGAGGGCCGACAGGAGTACTGTGATAAAGTTGCGGTACATGAATTCGGTCATACATTTCAGGCTCTGCTGCTGGGACCATTGTATCCGTTTATTATAGGGATCCCGTCTCTAAGTTGGGGAAATATACCATATTTTCAGAAGATGAGAAATGAAAAGAATATCCCATATACATGGCTGTTCTGTGAGAAGTGGGCTTCATTCTGGGGAGAAAAAGCCTTGAAGGAGAAAGCTATATGGGACTAGAGTGATTTAAATTAAGTATATTGTGACTATTATATTTAGTCTGATTTAGGTGGAGGTTAATATGAGAAGAACAAGAGGTGTTTTTAAAAAAGGAGTATTTTTAGGACTTGTTTTCGCGCTTATGCTGTCCGGGACTGCGTGCGGTAAGGAAGAAGTATTAGTGGATGATTATGGTTCAG
>CADBMW010000286.1 GCA_902795855.1 uncultured Lachnospiraceae bacterium | reverse complement strand
GATAGAACAGGGAAGAGAGAACTGCTGCTTTATCCACGTCACACTCGTGCCGTACATCAAGGGATCGGATGAACATAAATCAAAGCCTACACAGCATTCAGTAAAAGAGCTTCAGGGAATGGGAATCAATCCGAATATCATAGTACTCAGATGCGATGAACCTCTGGAAAAGTCAATATTCCAGAAGATTTCAATGTTCTGTAATGTTAAGGAAGACTGTGTAATAGAGAACAGAACCCTTCCGAATCTTTATGAAGCACCTATCATGCTTGAAGAAGCAGGTCTGGCAGAGGTTGTATGTAGAGAGCTGGGACTTGATGTTAAGACTCCGGATCTTGCAGAGTGGAAGAGACTGGTTTGTGAGACTGATCATACCAACGGAGAGGTTGTGGTTGGTCTGGTTGGAAAATATGTTCAGCTCCATGATGCATATCTTTCAATTGCAGAGGCATTAAGACATTGCGGCTTCTCACATAATACTCATGTTCGTATTGAATGGATAGATTCAGAGGAAATAAATGAAGCTAATTATAAGGACAAGCTTCAGAGACTGGATGCCATTATAGTTCCGGGAGGCTTCGGAAGCAGAGGAATAGATGGAATGATCCTTACTGCAAGATTTGCAAGAGAGCAGGGGGTTCCTTATCTTGGAATCTGTCTCGGAATGCAGATTGCAGTAATCGAGTATGCCAGAGATATCGCCGGAATTCAGGATGCTCATTCTGGGGAGTTTGATGAGCTTTGCAAGAATAAGGTTATAGACTTTATGCCTGGACAGTCTGACAGTATAGACAAGGGTGGTACTCTTCGTCTGGGAAGCTATCCATGCAGAATCAAGTCCGGTACCATAATGTATAAATGCTATAAGGATGAAGCTGCTACAGAGATACTCAGCGAAACCGGCGAGCTTCTTATAAAAGAGCGTCATAGACACAGATATGAATTTAATAACGAATATAAAGATACTCTTGCTAGCGCAGGTCTGATACTTTCTGGTGAGTCACCTGCAGGTGATCTTGTGGAAACTGTGGAAATTAAGGAACATCCATTTTATGTGGGAGTTCAGTTCCATCCGGAATTTAAATCCAGACCTAACAGACCACATCCTCTTTTCAAAGGGCTTGTAGAAGCAGCTCTTGCAAATAAAAAGGAGATAGCAGAATGAAAATGACATTTAACAGTTCAGATAAGCCTCATGAGGAATGCGGTGTATTCGGAGTATTTTCGCCAGAAGCTTCAAAAGTGGCAAACGATGCTTATTACGGTCTCTACGCACTTCAGCACAGAGGTCAGGAAAGCTGCGGTATTGTGGTAAATGATGATGGCCTGTTTTTCTCACATAAGGATCTGGGCCAGGTCAGCAATGTTTTTGACTCGGAGGAGCTGTCCAAGCTCCCTGCTGGAAATATGGCTGTGGGACATGTAAGATACGGAACCACAGGTGGTAACAGCAGACGAAATACCCAGCCTATAGAGGTGAATCATCAGAAGGGTAAGATGGCACTGGCTCATAATGGAAATATAAGCAATGCTTATGAGCTGAGAAATCAGTTGGAGCTGACGGGAGCTATCTTCCATACCACCTCCGATACAGAAATAATCGCATATATCATTACCAGAGAGAGACTTAAATGTCCTTCTATCGAGAAGGCACTTATTGAAAGCATGAAGTTTCTTGAGGGGGCTTATTCCATAGTTCTGATGTCTGCGTCTAAACTTATTATAGCAAGAGATCCACATGGCTACAGACCCCTTTGCTATGGAGTAACCGAGGATGGAAAATATATAGCAGCCTCGGAAACCTGTGCGCTGGAAGCGGTGGGAGCAAAGTTTGTAAGAAACGTAAAGCCCGGCGAGGTTATAGTATTTTCCTCAAAGGGAATTGAAAGCTTTGAAGATCACTGTGGAAAGGCGAAGGGACAGATTTGTATCTTTGAGTATATTTATTTTGCAAGACCGGATTCAGTGATCGACGGCGTTTCGGTTCATGAGGCCAGAATGAGAGCCGGTGAGATACTTGCGAGAGAACATTCGGTTAAGGCCGACGTGGTAATCGGTGTTCCTGATTCAGGACTGGATGCTGCTCTTGGATATTCAAGATATTCAGGCATACCTTACGGTATTGGATTTATAAAGAACAAATATATCGGTAGAACATTTATTTCTCCTACCCAGGACGAGCGAAACAGCCAGGTTAAAATAAAGCTGAATCCTATAAGCTCCACTGTGGAAGGAAAAAGTGTTGTACTGGTGGATGATTCCATAGTAAGAGGAACCACCAGTAAAAGAATCGTGAAACTGATCCGGGATGCAGGAGCGAAGGAAATCCATATGAGGATATCCTCACCGCCATTTACAAATCCCTGCTATTATGGAACGGATATTGATTCAAAGGACAAGCTCATCGCCTGCCATCATTCTGTGGAAGAGATAGCAGAGATAATAGGAGCGGATTCGCTGGGGTATCTTCCAATTGATACCCTTCCCGAGCTGGTAGGACATAACGAATTCTGTAATGCCTGCTTCAGTGGTAATTACGAAACCCGGATACCGGAAGTCGTAACAAAAAACAGATTTGAAAAAAGGTTGTCGGAAAGATAACCTGAGTCAACAGGGACGTTTCTAATTGAGAAACGTCCCTGTTTGATTCAAAAACGGATTATTTATCTATTTTACATTGATTTTGAAAGTTACAGACTTATCAACGGCTTTGTGGTTTGCGTCACCGCCTGCACTTACCTTTACTGTAACATTATACTTGCCTTTCTTAAGACCTTTCTTTACAGTTATTACGCCTTTATTTGATACAGTAATCTTACTATTTCCTTTAGTCTTTTGGAATGATATTTTACCGTCGCCATTACTTATCTTAAATGCATCCTTTTTCTTTATTTTAACTTTACGTTTCTTAATTTTGTTCAATTTAACTGTAAGCGTTTTCTTTTTTGCTTTTGCTGTAAGTGTATTTTCAGCCTTACTTATCTCAAATGTTCCTTCCTTATTTCCGGTGTATTTACCCTTTCCGGTAAGTACGTACTTTGCGGTTCCAGCATTAGTATTATTGGAATAAGCTACATCATAATCAGTACCCTGCACCAGAGTAGTACCTCCGACTACAACTGAAAGAGCCGGTGTAAGAGCAGAACCGGAATATTTCTGAGGAGCCACAGTAACCTGAGCGTCGCTTATGTTTACAGGTGCCGGATTAGCTGGAGTAGCGGGGGTACCTGGTGTGACCGGGGTAACCGGAGTATCCGGATTAACAGGTGTGACAGGTTTATCATCCTCTTTGCTCTTTGTAAATGTTTTTCCTATGCTATCCTTTGTGAGTGGGAATGATATAACATTACTTTGGTCAGATTCGATATATCCAACATCTTCTATAACTATTTCACCGGTAGCAGAAATATTTACAGTATCTCCTTCCTTACCACCATTAATCATTGCATCTTTAACTTTCTGTTCTTCGTTTTCAGAAAGAGTATTAATACCAAAACCGTATGTGAATCCATTTTCGCCCACGGTACTATCAGGCTTCCATGCATATTCAGCAGGTGCACCTCCGCCAGGTCTCTCTGTGGTTCTAGGCCAGTTTAATCCAGTTGTTGTAGCTCCTACTATATTAGGATAGAATTCAACAATCTTTACGTTGGAACCAACTGTAAAACCTACTGTGACTTTAGCTTCACCTGATGTGACTTTACCCTTAGAATCAAGCGGAATATCCTCTACAGTTACGGATGTTATTGTAGGAATACAATCCTTATATTTACTTACATCTACAATAGTAAATGTTGTAGAGTTCTCACCCTCATAATCACCTTTACCTTTAACTATAGCTGTTGCTGTTCCTGGATTAATATTATCTTTATAAGTCAAAGTATAATCCGTTCCTTCAGTAAGAGTTTTCTTGTTAACATATACATGAACTCCAGGTTCTATATGCTTTCCTGTGTATTTTTGAATACTATTTGATGTCAATGCTACTTTGACATCTGAATCCGATAGATTCTTCTTGGTTGTTGCCACCTCGCCATTCTCATCATAAGTTTTTCCAACAGATGTTGCCGCAAATGGAACAAGAACTTTTGTTGATCCACCGCCGGAAAGCTCATCATCTGCCTGAGCTTCGACAAAAAACTCTATATTTTCACCATCAGCAAATGCCACAGGGCTCCAAGAACTATCTGATGGACTTACAGTTTTTACTTCTACAGTAATAGTACTTTCTGTCTGGGTTATTGTTTCGCCATTAGGACCTACTGAAAGCGGAGTTTCACTATCCCAATAGGCTTTTGTATTATCTACAACAACTATATGAGAATCCGTACCTGTTATTGCTTTTGATTGATAGGTTTGTCCTTCTCTCTTAGGCAGACATGCGCTAACAAAATATCTCTTGACACCTGATTGCTTAGTAAATGTAATATCTACAGTTGCGATATCACCATCAATAGCATTAGGATAATGATCTGCATTAAGTGAGCCTGTTTCTAATTTTTTAAGTTTAGCTGTTACATTCTGGAGTTTTCCTGGTGTAACATCATTTTTAACTATTTCAAATTTTTTTGAGACTGTACCTTCATAACCACCTATACCTGTAACTTTTGCTATTGCACCATTGTTAGTAGCAGTGCAATGAATATTATTCTCGTAACTTACGGTATAGTCTTCATCTTTTTTGAGTGTATTTCCATCAAGCTTTACTTCTACCTCCGGTTCGATAGGATCTCCGGTAAAGAGCTGGTCTGAAATTTCTGTTATTGTAGCTGCATTAAGAGAAGTCTTTGGAGAATTAATGCGCCATGTATAATAGTCCGGATCAGCTGTCCAGTCACTTTGAGGATTATCTTTATTATAAGCCTCTACATTATCATCATTTAGTGTTACATATTCAGCATACTGTCCCTCATCTCCTCTAAATGATTTGGGGTCAACATTATAATAACCACCATTAAGAGTTAGTGATAATCCAGGAGCTCCATCGCTCGTATCAACATATACCCCTGAACCTTCATAAAGGAAGATTTCTGCATTATTAGATATCGTTGCAATAACATCTGAACTACCAGCATTTTCAACCATAAAACCACCGGTAAAACTACCGCCGGTAACATTTATGGTTCCTCCATCTACGCTTACATATCCTGGAACAGATCCTGCCTTAAAATTAAATGTATCACTTGTGAATGACTGAAAATTGGTATTAAAGGTTCCGGCATTATTGAAAACTCCGGGATTCCCACTATTTGAGCAATCAAAAATAAGTCCCGTTCCTGCACCTTCGCCCTGTATAGGTCTTTCCTGTCCATCAGTTATTGTTCCATTATTTGTAAATGAATGGCCGCTTAAATCAACTGTTATGGCACCACCTACTGTTAACGTTTCCGTTTCTCCAATCGTAACATCATTCAATAATGAAACTACCCCACCATCCGTTGCCGCCGTAAATGCACCTTGAATTGTTGTATAACCGGTTGTAACACTGCCTTTTGTTACAGTAGCAACATCTTCAGGTACGTCAGCATTTACAATACCCATACCTCCGGGGGTCATGCTAAATGCCATGACCACGCTAAGAAATACCGCGGCCGTCTTATTAAGAATACTCGTTTTTCCCCTCTTTACCATACTTTTCTCCTTTCTGTGTCTTGTTCACGTATCTTCTCTGCTTTTCAGCAGTTTGATATCACTATTGATGATGTCTATCTCCCTCTTATAGACGAAATACTGAATCAGCCAAATGGCAAGATATACAAAAATCATTATGCAGGTCATGATTACATTTACCAAGCTTAATCCCGGAGTCAGCCAGCCGTTAAAAACTCCGATTATAAAAAATGCCAGCATTGTCATTACAAAATGTACTGTAGTGGCTTTTAGTATTCCCCAGCTTTCTATCTCATAAACCACAGCTCCTCCATTTCCGATGAGTCCCAGAAGTCCTCCGGTAAGGAGTTCAAGCATAACTCTGATATGAGATCTTCCGTATCTTATGGATGACAGATCATCAAGATACGTTACCGCATTACCATTTTCTAAAGCACCGCAGATTATATTAATCATGATAGTCACAAGCACGCCCAGTGAAAAACCTATAGCGGCTTTAAATAAAAATCTGTTCTTCAGGTTCATCCTAGTCCTCCTTTCCATTTTTGAAGATTCTCTTCAACTTTTCTCTCAGTGGCTTTATACTTCTTCTCGCCACATAGCTTCTGATACCATTGTCAAAGAGAACTCCGACTGTTCCTGCGATATTAAAATCAAAGGAGGTAACTTTGTAAAGATTGATTATCTCTGACTGAGAACTTCGGAAAAATCTTTCCTCGTCTAGTTCATTTTCAAACTTTGCAAGCGTACCTTTTAAGGTATAGGATTCATCTTTTGTATCCAGTATCACCTCACGCCCCTCGGTTCTGATACGATATATATCCCTCTGCGATATAGCTGTAAATGTACCATCCTTGTAAGCGGGTATAGGAGGGTAGCTGTATCTCGATACATTCTCTATTGCATGAATTATATTATTAACCAGCTCCGTCTCGCTTTTGGTATATATCTCTACCTTGGGATCACTGAACTTCTTATCAATAACAACCTTTATATCTACTATGTCTGACATTTTTTCTACTTCCGGTTTTCTAAAATATGGCATTATTTTATCATGTTTGGCATCAAACTATAACCGATACATGTGTATTCGGTATCTTATAGTGTTTATTCGGTAAAATCTTGTTAATTGCACATAAATGATATATAGTGGTGTATGATGCTTTTTGTTTAGTATATATATGAGTAGGGATTAAATATGAAATCATTTATTAAAATAATAAAAATGGGACTTGCGGCAGTTTTAGTTCTTTCATTGGCAGCGTGCGGCGCTTCCGGAAATGTAGAAAAAATGCAGGAGGCTTCGACAGAGGAGGTAAGCAAAGCGGATACTATCTGCTTTGGAACAAATGCGGAATTTCCACCCTTTGAATATACTTCCGAAAATGGAATAATAGAGGGTTTTGATGGAATAGATATTGCCATCGCAAAGCATATAGCTGAGGATAATGGCAAGACTTTGTCCATCAGCAATATAGATTTTAATCTGCTTCTTAAATCTCTTCAGAATGATAACGTGGATGCAGTTATAGCCGGTATGACAATCACTGATGAAAGAAAGGAACTGGTGGACTTTTCAGAGCCTTATTATACTGCTACCCAGGTTATGATAGTAAAGGAAGACAGTGACATTCAGAAGGCTGCCGATATGAAGGGTAAAAATATAGTGGTCATCCAGGGCTACACTGGAGAAAAATGTGTTCAGGATCTGGGTTTCAGCTATGCCGCATATAAGAAGGGTTCAGAAACGATTCCTGAGCTGATGAATGGAAACTGCGATGTTATAGTTATAGACTCCGTCACAGCTCAGAAGTTTGTGGATGACAATAAAGGAATCAAAATCGTGGAGGATTCTGATGCGTTTGAAACAGAGGAATATGTTATAGCTGTAAAGAAGGGCAACAAAGAACTGCTGGACAAGATTAATGCCTCCATCAGTAAGATGAAGGAAGAGGGTACTATTTCTGAAATAAGCCAGCAGTATATGGATGTGGAAGTGCCATAAATTATAGTAGGATTAGATTATGTAAAACAGACTTTGGCTTTATCAATAAGTGTGTACCGGCAGGACACTAAATCAGAGTTCAATTATGCTACACTCATTTTATATTACTAAAGTATATATTGTGAGGTGTTCATATGGATGATTTAAACTTTGATGAATTATTAGATGGTGCTTCAGAAATGAATAAGTTGTCAGACCCGGTTATTGAAAAAGTAGAAATTCCTATGGTTGAAGAACCGGTTGATATTGGCCTGAAGGTTAAGCCTTTTGAGAAGGAGGAGGAACCCGAGATTCAGGCCGGAGATATTCAGGATAATTTCTGGAAATATAATTATGAAAACAGTAATGAAGTAAAAGCGAATAAGCATAAGAAAAATAAAAGAAAAACGATAATTGCATTAACAATTTTTCTTTCGGTTTCGGCTATAGTAGGAGTGGTTCTTTTTATCATTATTTCACCACGAATAACAAGAGACGTTACTGGTTTAGCAACACATGATGAGGTAACATTATCCAAAGAATTAAATCTGTCCTTCGAAAAAAGTGATACATATACAGCAAGAGTCAGAGTATTGTCCAGGGCAGTAGTGCTTGCAAAGGCATCGGAAGGATTTGCGGTTGTCTATATAGACAAAGATCAACAGGGGATATTCTTTGATTCAGATAAATATTCTTTGTATGGTCTCAGAATCGGTGATCAGTGTGATGACGGATTTACTAATACAAGTTTTAAATTTGATAAAACATAT
>CADBMW010000285.1 GCA_902795855.1 uncultured Lachnospiraceae bacterium | reverse complement strand
TGAATCAGTAAACAACATTACCATTCTATCTATTCCATATCCAATACCGCCTGTAGGTGGCATACCGATTTCTAACGCATGCAAGAAATCTTCGTCGGTAGTGTTTGCCTCTTCATCGCCTGCAGCTGCAAGTGCGTCCTGAGCTGCAAATCTTTCTCTCTGATCTATAGGATCATTAAGCTCTGAGTAAGCATTTGCCATCTCCCAGCCATTCATAAAGAACTCGAATCTTTCAACATATTCCGGATTCTCAGGTTTCTTCTTTGTAAGTGGTGAAATCTCGATTGGATGATCCATAACAAATGTAGGCTGGATCAGATGTTCTTCAACATATGTTTCAAAGAAAAGGTTGAGAATATCACCCTTCTTGTGGAAGTCCTCAAATTCGATATGATGTTCCTTAGCAAGTGCACGAGCTGCATCTAAGTCTGCTACTTCGTTCCAGTCAACACCACTGTACTTCTTGACAGCATCTACCATTGTAATTCTTTCGAATGGCTTACCGAGATCCATTTCTACGCCCTGATATGTAATGGTAGTTGAACCATTTACTTCCTGAGCTATATGACGGTACATTGCTTCTGTAAGGTCCATCATACCATGATAATCTGTAAATGCCTGATAGAGTTCCATAAGTGTGAACTCCGGATTGTGACGTGTATCAACACCTTCATTACGGAATACACGGCCTATCTCATATACTCTCTCCATACCACCAACGATAAGTCTCTTAAGGTAAAGCTCTAGTGAGATACGAAGCTTAAGGTCTTCATCAAGGGCATTGAAATGAGTTTCAAATGGACGAGCTGCAGCACCGCCGGCATTTGATACAAGCATAGGTGTTTCAACTTCCATAAATCCCTGGTCATCAAGGAATCTTCTAATGGTAGAAATAATCTTTGATCTCTTAATGAATGTCTCCTTAACATCGGCATTCATTACAAGATCTACATATCTCTGACGATATCTGATATCTGTATTTGTAAGTCCGTGGAACTTCTCAGGAAGAATCTGAAGAGACTTGGAAAGAAGTGTTACTGAGTCAGCGTGAACTGAAACTTCTCCCATCATAGTACGGAAAACATATCCGGTAACACCAACTATATCTCCCACATCCAGCTTCTTGAAATCTGCATAATCATCTGTTCCAAGTTCATCCCTTGAAACAAATACCTGGATGTTTCCGCTTTTATCCTGAACGTTACAGAATGAAGCCTTTCCCATTACTCGCTTAGACATAAGTCTACCTGCAATACTTACCTGGATAGGATTAGCATCCATGATTGCACGTCTTTCGTTATAGGCTTCTGTCTTGACTGTTTTAGCTTCTTCAGGATCCATACCCTCTGTGTCAGGCATATCCTTGCCTACAAGAAGCTTTTCCTCAAGTGCTATATATTCCTGTCTTGCCTGTTCTGTATGATAAGACTGATCATACTTTGTAATAACAAAAGGATCTTTTCCTGCAGCCTGAAGGTTAGCAAGCTTTTCACGGCGTACCTTAAGAAGCTGATTTAAATCCTGCTGCTGTCCGCCCTTCTGATTATTCTTATTCTGGTTATTCTGATCTGACATATTTTTTCCTCCATATGTGCAATAAAACCGCCGGAATAATCCAGCGGTCTAATTTACTATATATATGATTTAGCTATATTAGCTTAGTTTCTTGTAAAATCAAGAACCTTGTAACTGTATTTTCCGCTTGGTGCATCAATTGTTATAACCTGTCCAACCTTTGAACCTATAAGTTTTGAACCAACCGGAGACTCGTTTGATATGCTTCCTTCCAGAATATTTGACTCTGTGGAACCTGAAAGCTTATATGTGTATTCCTGCTTTGATTCCATATCCTCAAAATGAACTGTACATCCAAAGTTTACTGACTCTGTATCAAGATTATCCTCATCTATAACTTCTACGTTCTTGAGGATTTTCTCAATCTCAGCTATACGAGCTTCGATATCTCTCTGTTCATCTTTAGCAGCATCATACTCAGCGTTCTCTGATAAGTCTCCCTGCTCACGTGCTTCTTTGATCTTCTGAGCAACCTCACGACGACGGTTTACTTTAAGATCTGAAAGCTCATCTTCAAGTTTTTTAAGACCTTCGTAAGTTAAGATATTCTTCTTTTCTTCTGCCATAGTGTGCTCCTTTCGAGGATAAATATGGTTTTTTTTTACAAATAATGATTTATTATTGCAGATGACGGGACTCGAACCCGAACCCACGTAATGTGGACATGAACCTGAATCATGCGCGTATACCAAT
>CADBMW010000284.1 GCA_902795855.1 uncultured Lachnospiraceae bacterium | reverse complement strand
TCAGGTGTAGCATTACCTGGTTCATCATATAAAGCAATATCTGTTTCATATGTTATACCTTTATCTATAAGAAGTGTCTCTTCATCAGGAAGTTCATAGTTAGTACGCTCAGAAGTTTTACCGTCAACATTCGCTGTGTTAAGTGCTCCCAGATGTGCCTGCTTACCAACATAAAGATTTCCAGCAGTTCCGGCATCACCCTTTTTTCCTGCATCGCCTTCTTCACCAGCGTTTTTGTAATAATAGCGTTCAGTATTCTGAGCACCCTGTGCTCCATCTGCTGATCCACCTTTACCACCTTTACCATGAGGAAAAACGGTGTCTGTATAAGCGTCAGAGTAATGGGATTCACCACCATTACCACCATTACCACCGGAACCTGCACCAGGAGCACCTGAACCGATTTCCGCACCGGCTAAGGTTTTACCACCTGCGCCGCCGCCACCGCCGGCTCCTGCATAATAAGTATAAGTATCTTCAGGAATTGTACCAGCGATTGTGGATGAAGCACCTACACCTGCATTTCCTCCTCTTTCTCCGGCAGTTCCCGGACTTCCACCTGCAGGAACAACATTTACGGAACCCATGATATATACTTTTCCAGAGGCATCCGAAGCTCCTCCCTTAGTTCCATCAAGTCCTTTATTACCCGGATGATCGATTGTACTACTTCCTTCAGCTGTTTGACCATCAGGACTAGCTCCACCGTTACCACCAGCTGTTCCTATACCAGCACCGGCTCCACCGGCTCCTTTTCCACCGGTACCACCGGAACCACCTCGCATGGTATTAGCCAAGGTATATCCGTCAGTTGCATCTTTACCATTTTCGCCTTTTCCGCCGGCTCCACCGCGAACATTAAGGACACCTTCACCGGTAACGATAAGATTTGAAGTTTCTGGAACCAGAATTCCGGCACCTCCGCCGGTTTCGTCCTCACCATTACCACCGATAACAGTAAGTTCAACCCCCTCAGGGATGTAAATAGTCACGGTAGAATTCGCAGCTACTCTAAGACCACTTCCGCCCTTTGCATCCTTATAAATAGTCTCTGTTTGACTTGCGTAATAGATCTTGCCATTTTCGAGAAGCGTTCCCCCCTCAGTTGGCAACTCTAACTTCTCTACCAGCGTGGCCGCATTTACTTTATTGACTGATAACGGAATAAACTGCATTCCGGAAAAAGCCATAGATGATGCGAGCACATAGCAAAGAGACTTCTTCAGCGTTTTAGATATGCTGAATTTCTTGTTGCTTGAATCCATAGACTCATCTCTCCTTTCAAAATCGTTATACACGTAGTAACCTACACTATTACTTCTCTATTCTACAAAAAACTATAGGTACATGGCATTAACCAGTCTGGTTATAGTTCACATAATATCGACTTTTACAGGATAGGGGATGCTGTCTTGAAACCCTTTATTCATGGGAGCTCCCCCTCCATTTTAGTATCTGAATATTTAACCAATTTGGTTAAAAATATCTATATTTTTATCCGAATTATATTATTTTTTTATTATTTATATTTTAAAAAAAGAAAAGAGCACCCCTCTGAGTACTCTTTTCCAAGATTACAAAACAAATATAAAACTTCAAAATAATACTTTTAGTTATTTTTTACTGAACTGTTACAGTTATCTGCTTGGATATACCATTTGGCGCATATACATAAACAGTACAGGTTCCTTCGCCTACGCCGGTTATCTCACCATTAGTTCCTACCTTAGCAACATTCTTATTTGATGAAACATATCTGAACTTGCTAACGCCCTTTGTCATAGGCTTTTTCTTCTTTTTAGAAAGAGTTGCTTTTACTTTTATAGTAGAAACCTTTCCTATGCTGAGTGTAACACTTGGTTTGCTCTTAAGTGTCAGCTTCTTAATATTGGTATACTTGGCATTTTTTGCACCTGCCACATAACCTGTTATGGAATAACCAACATTTGTAAGTTTTCCGTTAATGGTCTTGTAAGCTTCTACATATACCTTGTATAACTTCTTTTTATTAATCTTCTTTCCGCCAACCTTGGTAATGGTTGCCTTGGTTTCACCAGTCTTTATTACTGCAACAGGATCAGCAAAATCCTTATCTGAATACTGTGCATATACTCTATACTCTTCGGCTCCGGCAACTGCGCCCCACTGAACGTTTAGCTTCTTGCCCGACTGAGTAACCTTAAGTCCTGCACTGATTTTCAGACAATTATCTTCTAATTCTGCTTTATAAGTATTTGATGCTGCTGTTTCTGCCTTATATAAATCAGTGTCTGTCTTGACATCATTCATTGTCTTCAGGGCATCTGTGACAGCCTTATTGATTTCATCGGTATTTTTAGCTGCATCTATGGCTTTTTTAGCTGCTTCTTTTGCTGCTTCAAGTTCCTTTTGCTGAGCTGTCCTGTAATCAGCTGGTCTCTTTGCTGCATAGAAAGCGTCTACCTTATCCTTTGCGGAATCTTTTGCTTCCTGAAGTAACTGTGCTGCCTTTTCAGCTTCACCCTTTGCCTCTGCTGCCTTGATCTTTGCATCTGCAATGCTGGTATCGATTAAAGCTACCTTTGCTTCTACTTCATTCAAAGCGTCGTAGAGTTTGTCTTCTGCTTTCTGAAGAGCATATCCAGCTTCGTCCATTTCCTCTGCCGCTTCATTCATTGCTTCTTCTGCTGCTTCTACCTCTTCATCAGGAGCATCGTCATCCAGATTATCATAAATCTCTACTGCTTCGTCATATGCCTTTGAAGCTTCTTTATATTCCTCCATAGCATTTTCATAATCCTGTCCTACACTCTTAGCAGTGTCTACTGCAGCCTTTGCTGCCTTCTTGGCAGCTTCCACAGCATTAATGGAATCAGCTGATGCATACGGATCATTCTTAAGCTCTGCTATGGCTTTATCAGCTGTTGTCAAAGCATTATTACATTCTACTAATGTTACACCACGCATCAATGTATCTACAGCTTCTGCCATTTCCACAAATGCTACTAGGGAGCTTATCATTCCATCTTCTATATCCTCAACTGTTTCAGCTTCTCTGATTTCTTCTACAATATCTTCAAACTCATAGAATTTTTCGTTAGCGGCATCAACTAAATCCTTAATTAATGCCTTGTCCGCTTCTGATGCGTTCTTTCTTGCAGCCTGGATTCTTTCGTTGAGCTTATCTAATTCTTTGATTACTTCACTGCGGAATTCTTCAAGACTTCTTGCTCTATTGATAATCTCAATTGTCTGATCAATGTATTCTTTTCCTTCAGCAATTGTTTCGTCTATCTCGCCTTTATCTTCCAGTTCACTTATTGCATTTAAAACTTTATCAACGGAGTTGTTATAAACTTCTTTTTCATGATTGCTCAGATCTGAAGGCATTTTTGCATCTGAATAATCTTCGAATCGTCTCATGCCCTGGATTATATCTTTGTAAATATCCTTTACCCATGCTGCGTAGAGAGTGATTTCTGTCTGCTCCTCCGCATAAATCCATGCTCCTGTTTCATCTACATATGCTGTTCCTGTTGTAACAGATCCATCTTCGTTAAATACC
>CADBMW010000283.1 GCA_902795855.1 uncultured Lachnospiraceae bacterium | reverse complement strand
CAATATCTCCAATATAAGTTACACTGTTTGGAATTGTTATACTTGTTAAGCCACTACAATTATTAAACGCACAATAACAAATATACTTTACACTGTCTGGAATTGTTATACTTGTCAAGTCACTGCAACAAGAAAAAACACATTCATCTATTTCAACAACATCAATCCCATAAATTGATCTAGGAATTACAACCTTGGTAACACCTTCAATACCAGTGTATTTTGTAATACGCAATTCATTCCTATCATCTACATAATAATTCCACGAACCATATTCATCTTTATATGTTCCACCATCTGCATTCACTATATCTGATCCTATTATTAAAACAATAAAAACAAGGCAAATGGTTATAATAAACCTCAATGTTATTTTTATACTCTTCGTCATAAGTAATCTCCCAAATCACCCCTGACTAAGCAGGTATTATCATTGTCAATTATTTTGATGTATTGTATCAGCTATATTACATTTCTCTACAAATAGTGTTTTAACCCCAAAACCGTCTGTTCCCCCTTCTTTTGAGAAGTCAACTCATACAGGTTTTCTTTTGTCGTAAAGAGATTCTTTGGATTTCTACCAATAATCAGATACTGGTTCTTGTCATCAAGAGCAATATATTTTCTGACATTATCATCAAGGAGAACATCAGCATTATCAATAACAATAAGCTTTCCTGTCACTGATCTGATCATCTCTCCTATATCCCTTTGATAATCCAAAAAGTTTATACATAGAATATCTGAATTCATCGACATACATTCTTTTATAAAAGAAAAAGATGCAGTTTTTCCAGTTCCTGAATCTCCCATAAGAATTGTTATATTATTTTCAAATTTAAAATCTATTACAAACGAAGTATGTACTGTCGAAAAATGATTCATAATAATCGGTTTACTCTTCATTGTTCCACCACTCCTTTAATTCCTCATAATCAGCCACCATTCTTACCTCTGAAGCTGTTCTGATATTAACAGCCTCCATTTCTAAAGGAATAAGCGCATAATCAGAATATACATTTCCATATTCAAGACCATACACTATCTCCAGAGCATTATTACCGCACTCCTTCAAACAAAACACCTTATCTGGATTATATAATATATTTAAAATTGTTTTGCATCCAGCAGAGAGCTTATCTATATCAAGTATTGTATCATCAAATCTTGATCTGATTTTATACTTCCCTACTTGCTTAGCCCCGTCAATTTTTTCAATAATCTTTTCAGCCCTTTCATCTAGAATCGAGGCAGTATTCTGATTGAAAAAAACATCATTAAGCTCTATATAATCCATATTCTGAGGAATATCTTTTTTATTTTTATATATTGTAATCATCAGGCAACCTCCAGCCCACACTTCATTAATTCTTCATTTAAGCATGTCCCGATCAAGATATGTTTCATTTTAGTATATAGATCAAGTCTGCTATAATCGAGACCACATATATCATCATTCTTTCTATCACTCCAGCCACAGCAAGAACAAATCCAGCATTCACCAATACTACTCTTTGATACTTCAAATCCAGTATTTCTGGTCAATTCAAAAAGAATCTTAGCTGATAGCTGTTCTATATTATAATCATCAATATTGTCGCAATACTCTTTTATCTCCTTAATACCTTTATAACTTAAATCACCATTATTAATAGCGCTAATAAGCTTTGATCTTGCATTTATGATATTAGCACGTTTCTCCAGAAATTCGTCACCTGGAGCAAATACCCAATCAAGGAGCTCATTAAACTCTAAAAGCAGATATTCAAAACATATAACGTCAAGCAATATAACATTATCTTTTTCTTTTGACACCTCAGTGAGTATCCTTAATTCCATAAGCACCTGAAGATTATCAAAGGAATTATCAAAAACCACAATGTATCTATTTTCAGTATCCATTAATGACTTAACAGCCTTCACCAACTCGCTGTTGTTTTTCTTACTTTCAACTGTCACGCCTGGAAATAATTGTTCCATAAAAGTATTCCAGAACGTATATCCTGATTTATCCTTCTTGTCCTCAATCCAAAGAAACGTTTTGGACATAATCAAAGTTCTCCCCTCTCCATTATTTTGATATCATTTTCTAAAACATTTTCTCCATCTTCCCTGGTTGGAGGCTGGCGCCTGCGCTAAAACTATCACCATAATTGCCTCCTTTTTCAAAGAAAAGGAAATGCTTATTATCAGTACTAATATAGTAACATGTATATCCTTTATGT
>CADBMW010000282.1 GCA_902795855.1 uncultured Lachnospiraceae bacterium | reverse complement strand
TTATAGATTCGATTGGAGCCATGAGGCATGTGCCCGTTGGTGAGATTGCAGCATATGGCAGCGGGATATAATCCTTTACCCTGAAGTGGTGTTGGATTTAGTCCGCAGCTGGTTATTTCAACCTGGTCTATGGAACCATCTTCGTTGATATATATCTTTTCGGCACAGGCCTGACGACTGTAGTCGGATTTGTGGGTAAGACGATGGAAGAATACATACCACTGTCCCTGGATTTCAATGATGCTTCCGTGGGTGGTTCCTGTCATGTTCAGCTTTTCTTCCGGTTTTCTTCCCTTATATCCAACATCACCGTTTGATACTATGGTTCCGCCGAAAACAAAGTCCCGGTCGGGATGATTACTTATGGCATAGCAAAGCTCATGATTCTGCTTGGATGAATATACAAAATAGTATTTGTTACCTACTTTTCTCATGGAGGAGCCTTCAAAGAAAGGATGCTCTTCGAAGGATGTACCCTTTACTTTGTAAGGTATGATATGTCTTGGTTCGTCGGCTATAGTAAGCATGTCTGGCTTGAGAGTAACTGTGATAGGCCCCATTATGGAGTCAGGATAACTGAGTATTTCTTCAGCCGGTAAATTGAACATTCCTATCTCCTGACGCATATATTCAGAATCAGGAGAGAAGTCAGGCTGCTCCTCATAATCATACTGGGTTCCATAGTAAAGTCTGATGGTACCATTATCATTCAGAACTGCAGGGTCAAAGCATATATATCTTTTCATAGGTGTGCCATCAGGATACTGTACGAATCCGAGAAATTCATATGGACCGGCAGGCTGATCTGCCACGGCAACGCTTATAGGACATGTATATCCTCCTACACCATAGTCACCACCCATGGCATAGTAAAGATAATAGCGGCCATCCTCCCCCTGGGTAACATCCGGAGCATACATATATCTGAGTGTGTTTGTTGACTCTGTCAGAGATGAAGCGGCAATGTTTTCTTCCACATGATTAAACCATGGTACCTGATTTCCGTATTGAGGATCCTGATCGGCTCTGTAGATCACACCTTCATATCTCCAGTCTGTAAGATCTGATACCGGGGCAGACCATGTTACGTAGTCCAGCATACAGAAGGTTTCGCCCCCCTCCTTATCATGGGAACCAAATACATAAACTCTGTCATTGAATATATGTGGTTCACCATCAGGAATATATTCATGTAGTGGTAAATATGGATTATAAACTTGTTTCATTTTGTCACCTCCCAAATTTCATTATATCATATATTTCTTTTATTAAGTATGAAGAAACTAATTGCGGCTGCTTTTGGATTGTGATATTATAATGTACGAAACGGGGAGCTTGTGCGACAGGCTGAGAACAGGATTATATCCTGGACCCATGAACCTGATTTGGATAATGCCAACGGAGGGATATAAAATGCTTTTAGACTAAGTAGCAAAGCAGATATATCACACGAGGGTATATCTGCTTTTTCTTTGACATGGTCTTTTGGACCAGGTTATTTTTCACCTTTATTAATGTATAGAAAGGAGAATAATAATGTTAGGTGATTGTTTAGAAAACGTTCGTAAATCAGTGCCCCTTGTGCATAACATTACGAACTATGTAACTGTTAATGATGTGGCAAATGTTCTGCTTGCATGTGGAGGAAGTCCTATAATGTCAGATGAGCCTGAGGATGTGGAGGATATCACATCTATCTGCGGCGGACTGAACATTAATATCGGAACCCTGAATCAGAGCAGTATTAAGGGCATGTTTCTTGCTGGAAAGAAGGCAAATGAACTTGGCCATAAGGTTCTTCTGGATCCGGTTGGTGCAGGTGCTTCAGCTCTTCGTACCAATACAGCTGTTAAGCTTATGGATGAGATAAAATTTACGGTTATCAGAGGAAACATTTCTGAGATTAAGACACTGGCTCTTGGTAGTGGAACCACTAAGGGGGTTGATGCAGATGTAGCTGACGCTGTTACAGAAGAGACTCTTGACTCCGCTGTGGCATTTGTTAAGAGCTTTGCAAAGGAAACTGGAGCAGTAGTAGCAATTACCGGCGCCATTGACCTTGTAGCAGATGCTGAGAAATGTTATGTCATAAGAAACGGTCGTCCTGAGATGGGAAAAATCACAGGAACAGGATGCCAGCTTTCCGGAATGATGACAGCATTTCTGGTGGCTAATCCGGATAATATTCTGGAAGGCGCTGCAGCAGCAGTATGTACCATGGGACTTGCGGGAGAGATTGGCTGGAACAATATGAAACCCGAAGATGGAAATTCCACATATCGTAATCGTATCATAGACGCAATCTTCAATATGGATAAGGAAACACTGGATAAGGGGGCAAAATATGAAGTGCGATAAAAATGATCTGCTTTTATATGCAGTGACTGACCGCCACTGGCTGGATGGAAGAACACTTTATGAAGTGGTAAAGGAAAGTCTTGAAGGTGGAGCAACCTTTGTACAGCTCCGGGAGAAGACTCTGGATGATGAAACTTTTCTTCAGGAGGCAAAGGAACTGCAGCAGCTGTGCCGTGAATACAAGGTACCATTTGTTGTAAATGATAACGTGGATATTGCCATAGAAATGGATGCAGATGGAGTTCACGTAGGTCAGAGCGACATGGAGGCTGGGGATGTACGTGCCAAGCTGGGACCGGACAAGATAATCGGAGTATCAGCCGGAACAGTAGAAGAAGCAATCCTGGCTGAAAAGAGAGGCGCAGATTATCTTGGAGTAGGAGCGGTTTTTCCTACAGGTTCAAAGGATGATGCTATAGAAGTACCACATGATACTTTGAAGGCCATCTGCGAAGCAGTGTCCATACCGGTTATAGCAATCGGAGGAATCACCCGGGAAAATGTCAGCGAGCTTGCAGGAACCGGAATCTGCGGAATCGCAGTGATCAGCGCAATCTATGCTCAGAAGAATATAAAAGAGGCCACAAAAGAGCTGAAAGATGCTACAGCAAGCATGGTTTCGATATAGAAGGATGGTTTCTAGTTAAAAGGGACGATTTTGCGTCAGGTACCTGACTCAAAATCATCCCTTTTTTCAATCGTTCTTTATAGTTACTTTTACTTTTGAATACATCCCGTTTTGGGCATATGCATATATATAGCAGGTGCCACTTCCAACAGCAACTATAATGTACTTATAGTAGGTTCCCTTCTTAAGCTTCTTTGCGGTATAGGAGGTACCTTTGACCAGGAAAGCTTTATAGATTTTTCGGATTTTGGAACTGCAATTCCTTTCTATAATTTGTGGGCGTAGTATTCTTTTTTGTCCAGGTACATCTGTTCGTCCGCCTGTTGAATGGCACTGTTGATGTCATAATCTCCGGTGCAGTATACGCTTCCCACTGCGAAGCTTACATCAGATGTATTAAGAGCCATTCCTTTGAGCTGGGATACCCGCTCATTCATTTCATCTTCAGAAATATCAGCGCAGAGCATTACAAATTCATCTCCGCCGACGCGATATATCTGATCTTCATTAAAGGCAATCTTTAGGAGAGCTGCGGCTCTCTTCAGAAGCTTGTCTCCTGCGTCATGTCCTTTTTCATCATTAACTTTTTTGAGTCCGTTAAGATCAGCGAATACAATTCCCATGGCTTCGGGAAGATTAAGGGCTCCCTGGGTAATGCTGTCATTATATTCATCCAGGGCATTTCGATTGCCTACTTTAGTAAGCGCGTCCACGGTGCTCTTGATTTCAAGTCTGGAAAGAAGCTGATGGTTTTCTATGGTTGCGGCAAGGATAAAAGTTGACAGCTCGAGAGTTTCCTTTATCAATTCCAAACGGCTTACATCATAGTTAGCTGCCCATATAAAACCGACTATTTTCTGATTGTATCGAATTGCATAAAGGATAATATTCTGAATATTATGGGTGAACATTGAACTATACCATGCCGGATCACGTTCCTTGATTACGCTGAGATCTTCAAGAAGCAGGCAGTCGGAGAGTGCAAGGTCAGCTTCCCAGGCCTGGGCTAATTCGTAAGGAGTACGCTCCATTTCCGAGGCAAGGGTATTCAAAAAATCATCCTGAGTTCCGCTTTCATTTATAAAGGTGCACTCCTTCTTGTTATGATCAACCGTGTATAAAGAACATAACTGGGCGCCACAGAGCTTTTTTTT
>CADBMW010000281.1 GCA_902795855.1 uncultured Lachnospiraceae bacterium | reverse complement strand
TTTAATTCCGTACTTACTGAAGTGTTCAACGTACTTCATATTGTCATTACCGAAAGCGGACCTGAGGTCAGCATATGACTTCTTATAAAAAACAACGTCAAAAACAAGACTCGCCTGTCTGCCTTCCTTTATACCGTAATCAGAAAAGTGATTATATAGCTTACCAGCGTCAGATCCGAAAGCTTTTTTCAAATCTGTATATTTTCCGGAATATACATCCGCATTAAATACAGAAGATGAAAGTCCACCTTTATATACACTGTCAGCAATTTCAGTCCTGGTACCGTATTTGTCAAATCCCGCAACCCTGAGCAACACATTTCCGTTTACAGTTATCGCACCATTACATACCGGACTCGAAAGATTCGGGATACTTCCATCAGTAGTGTATCTGAGTGTGATACCTTTATCTGAAGTAGACGCTATAACCTTATACTCGCCATACTTCGAAACTATCATCTGGAGCTTAGGCTTCTGGTATGCAGGCAGATTGATACCCTTATTATATGCAGAGTTATATGTCTTATAATCATCCAGAGATATCCCTCTTCTTCTGAAGAGTTCAGAAATAGTAACACACTCATACCCTCTTGCCTGAAGATAATCTATAGCTTTCAGAGCAGCATCACATGACTGTTTGATTCTGTCATGCAGACATACTATACTTCCGTCTTTAACACTTGAAATAATCGCATTATAGGTTTTATTAACATCTCTATGTATATAATCCTCAGCATTGAAATCAAATCTTATCATAGGATAATTCACGGTAGAAGACGTCCTCCCCGACATATCACCGCCCGGAATCCTGACAAGCTGTTTGAAGTCTCCACCCATAGCAGTCTTGAGATATGGATACACTCTGTCAACTTCACTTTTCATTTCAGCGGAAGAAAGTTTTCCGAAAGGTGTCACATGACTCCATGTATGATTTGCAACCTGATGTCCCTCACGAACCATACGGTTGATCATTTCCTGCTTTCCTGCAACACCACACGCACCACTCTGACCAACCATGAAAAATGTTGCCCTTACGTTCCTTGCCTTCAGTCCATCCAAAAGCTGACTTGTATAAGCGGACGGACCGTCATCAAAAGTAAATGCAACGAGTTTCGTACCTGCCGCCTTTGCATCTATAACAGGAACATTCAGTATTGCTATAACCATTAGTAAAGCAATGATTAATGAAGATATACTCTTAAGTCTTCTTTTCATATGTCTCATCTCCCCATCCACTAAAACTATAAGTGTTTATCGTCCATTTATAACTTTTTTTATTATATCACAGTTCTTTTCTTTTACTCCAACTTTTTCAAAATAAACTGAGATATCAGATGCGACATTCTGTACATCTGCGATTATCCTGTCACACTTACTCTTACCAAGCCCCATGCTTTTTCCGGACATTATAAGATCATCATATTCTATGCCTTCTGTTTTACCATTAACGGTCATTTGATGAGCCTTAAGCCACCTATTGTTCAGATTGTATGAAAATGTAACGTCATATGCCGGAGCCAGCTTCCATCTCCCATTCTTATCCATCAAAAATGAAATATTCTTTACATGATCATCCTGATTCACAAGCAAAACATTAAACACCATTCTTCTGAACAGCTGTTCAACATCCTTCGACGAAGTATTTAGTTTTTTTATTACTGCAGCCGCCTGTTCATAACTGCAAAGCCCCGGATAATTATAATCAACATGCAGCAGAGCACCGAGCGTCTGCATATGAAGCTTCTGATTTCCAACTCTGTCAAAGCGTTTTGTCATAAAGTGGTGCCTGCCACCTTCATCTAGAATCCGACATTCATTCATTTCAATTCCTGCTTCCCTGGCCATAAGGTAATAAGCATATTCAATCAATGTATACTCGACGGTATCTTCCAGATTATGATCACCATTTTTATTAACTCCATCGAATTTGATAAGCCAGTATTCATATCCATTTCCGGCATCTATCTGACCGCTTTTCAATTCCCCTGTAGATTCGTTCCAAGCTATAAGAGCTTTAGCTCTGGCACCTCCTGCAGAAGTACCAAGTTGAACCAACTGACTATAGCCTATCTGATCATCGACACTGAGTTTTTGATTCTCTTTACCCGCCAATACATGTGAAGCAAACTCAACCATTTTTTCAATATCGACATTCTCACTCGGATTAGACACAGGGCCTGCCACCGGTTTATACTCCAACGCTCCCATTCCTCTGGTACCCGTGTAACAAAGCCTGTCAATCGTATTAAAGTCATCCATAGGACGTCCCTGCTCCATAAGCCACCTCTCGATAACCTTATTACCGAATTTGTCAGGAAGCGAATCTGCAATCAGGCCCGGTGCCCCATGAAAAGCATCTCCGGCAAGCTCCGGAAACTCAAAAAGTCGTCCACTCAACTTCATCTTGATCGGAGACACTTCAATGCCACTGTTCTGGAAGCTTTTATCATATTCAAATGAAATGAAAGGTTTTCCATCATCTTGATGAATAACTGCTATTCTTGTTCCCCAAAGGAAAACTTCTGCCGTATTGATCATTTCTCATCCCCCCAAACAAACCGTTTTTCCTCAACCTTATTCTTTGTAGTTGCCCTCTGTCTTTTCTTCTCAGTTTCCAGATAATATGAAGGTCTCTTCCTGTAATCCGGTATCAGTTCATCCATACGTGAACCCAGTTCCAGCGCATCGATCAGTTTAATAAAATTAGATAAACTGATATCTTCACCATTCTCAAATCTGGAAATGCTCCTAACAGATACGCCTGATCTATCCGAGAGTTCCGTCTGAGTCATAGAAAAATCTATTCTATATCTTTTAATTCTATCGCTTATATCTTTAATATTCATAACCATACCCTCATTTGTAATCCGAGACTCTGTTTGATGTGTAAAATAAATAGACATATCCGTCTGTTTATGTGTAATATTGTAGCATAACAGGTCGGATATGTCTATTTATTTATACAATGGCTTTTCGTTCTACAAACCCCTACTTCGCGTTTCTTCCTTCTTTCTTTCCATAAGAAATGTAATGCATATAATACTTCGCATTGTCATCTCCAAAGGCATTTCGAAGATCCGCGTATCTGGATTTATATTTAGCAAGACTGAAGTCAGCACTTGCTGTA
>CADBMW010000280.1 GCA_902795855.1 uncultured Lachnospiraceae bacterium | reverse complement strand
TGATCCACAAGACTGTAATAGAAGATTCTTCATATAACGCGTATTTTTGGATAGATGAGGATTCGCATAAGGTTCGAATCCTTGTACCCCTGCACTAAAGAGGCAAACGATGTTAGGTCGTTTGCCTTTTTTATGTCTGAGAAGAGGTGAATGTTCCTAAAAAGCCAAAAAAACCATGGTATCCAATGGATATTTTTGCAAAAATAGGCATTTTCGCTTGAACTAGCGTATTGGATATATTAATGTTGACCTAGAGATTTTTTTAGAAGGTTTATGATTTTCTAAGGGAGGAATGAAGATGACTAAGAACAGGGGAAAGAAACTGTTATCACTTTTTATGACAACGGTACTATCAGCATCCATGCTGACAGTTGTGGGTGGTCCTGTATCACTGGTTAATGCAGATGAAGGAGATAAACAGGTGGCTTGTCTTGGAACAAGTGCCATAAATGCACCGGAACCGGGAGAGGCTGATAAGCCATGGACCGGAAGTTATGTATGGTACGGTGCATATAATGGAGAACCGGTAAGGTATCGTGTGCTTGATCCGAATACTTCAATTTATGGTGGAACAACCATGCTCCTTGACTGTGACAGTGTACTATACAGGGCTAAGTTCAATAAAAGTGGGTATCCTAGTGGAGAAGCAACTAAAGCCAATGAGTGGGCTTATTCCGATGTGAAGAAGGGACTCAATGCAGGTGAATTTCTTGAGAAGGAAGGTAGTTTTACATCCCCTGAAAAAGTTGCGATTGCTTATAGTAATATAGAAACTCATGCTCTTAATGCTGAAGGTGAGGTACAGGTTGCAGACTGGACTAAAAGTATATTAGAAAATTACGTTGCCCTTGATAATGACAGGGTATTCCTTCTTGATATGGAAGACCTTTCCAACAATGCTTATGGATATTCCACAACAGTTGATTCGATTGAGAGCAGAATTAAGAAGTTGGGCAGCGAAGCTGCCCCTTGGTTGTCGCGTTCGGCCTTTGAAAACATTACGAACCGTACTGGCTGCGTTGGTTCTGATGGAAATCTGACTGGTGCTGGTGTGTGGGAAGAGAGGTGTGTGAGTCCCTCTTTTAATGTGAATCTTGAATCTGTCATCTTCTCATCTGTAATCCCGGGAACTGCCGGGGAGAAGCATGCTGAGTATAAGCTGACTCTGTTGGATACTGACATGACCGCAGCTCTTCAGTCAGGTAAAAAAGCTGGGGTGAAAGGTGAAAAGGTTACGATACCATATAATATAAGTGGAAATGATAAAGAAAATGCCACACAGGTTTCCGTTCTTATTCTAAATAAACAGTATCAGAAAGTAACCGAAGACGATGTGAATATACTCTACTATGGAAAGCTGAATGTTGACGGAGCTTTTTCGCCAGTGGGTTATGGAACATTTGATTTTCCTTCGGAGCTCGATATGAGCAAATGGGGAACGGATTATCAGGTATATTTTCTTGCAGAGGATGTGAATGGAGAAAAGAAAACCGATTATGCAAGTGCGCCTGTAAAACTTAGTAAACCCCAAATACATTCCGGAGTTACCGGTGATTGTAACTGGGACTTTGATATCAGTACCGGAACACTCACTATTTCCGGGAATGGTGCTATGGCAGATTACGAAGTGGGAAAATCTCCTTGGTATGATATAACTTTGAATATTAAAAAATTAGTGATAGAAGAAGGGGTTACGCATATAGGAGATTATGCCTTTGCTCCCTTATATGTTAAAACGATTTCAATTCCGGATAGTGTAAATAGTATCGGAAACTATGCCTTTTTATGGTGTAATGCTCTTGAAAGTGTTGATCTCGGAACTGGAGTAAAAACCATAGGAGAAGGGGCATTTGTTAATACTTTTAATGGAACAGGAAATAAACTGACAAGTATTATAATTCCGCCAAGTGTCATAAGTATAGCGGATAAATCTATAGGTTATGATTATAATTCAAATAAAATAGAAGGCTTCGCAATTACAGGACAGTGTGGTTCAGAGGCACAGAAGTATGCTGAGAAAAATGAATTCACATGGATATCAAATGCTCATGTCTGGGATGAAGGCATTGTTACAAAAGAATCGACTTGTAAAGAAAAAGGTATAAAGACATATACCTGCTTATGTGGCGGGACTAAGACAGAAGACCTAGATTTTAAACCACATACTCTTACAAAAGTCCCTGTAAAAGCAGCTACTGAAAGTGAGGAAGGAAATAAGGAATACTATAAATGTTCAGTCTGTGATAAATGGTTTGAAGACGCTGCCGGAACAAAAGAAATAACAGATCATAATTCAGTAGTTTTACAAAAGCTTGTTTCTCCGACTGCATCACCTGAACCGACACCAACACCGGATATTACACGAGACAAAAATGATATATCTCCATCAAATCCTGTAAAGGTTGATGAAATAGAGAAGACTATTTTAAATATCAAAGACGAGAAGGATACAAAGGGTTCAACATTCACATTGCTTAAAGTAAAAGGTACTCCTAAGTCAAAGAAGTCTATCAAGCTGTCCTGGTCAAAGGTTCCGGGAGCAGAGGAATATATAATCTACGGCAACAAGTGTAGCAAGAAGAATAAGTATCAGAAGATAGCTACTGTAAAGGGAACTTCATATACGGCAAAGAAGCTTAAGAAGGGAACCTACTACAAGTACACCATAGTTGCTGTAAAGGGTGATGAAGCAATTGCAGCTTCCAAGACCATCCATGTAACAAC
>CADBMW010000279.1 GCA_902795855.1 uncultured Lachnospiraceae bacterium | reverse complement strand
TTCATTTATCATAGCCTGAGCAAGAACTGTAGCTGTTGTAGTACCATCACCTGCTACATCATTTGTCTTAGTAGCAACTTCCTTAACCACTGCAGCACCCATGTTCTCGAATGCATCCTCAAGCTCTATTTCCTTAGCGATTGTTACACCATCATTTGTGATAAGTGGTGAACCATATGACTTTGCAAGTACAACGTTACGTCCCTTAGGTCCAAGGGTTACTCTTACTGTATCTGCTAACTGATTTACTCCTGCTTCAAGTGCCTTTCTTGCTTCAGCACCATACTTAATTTCCTTTGCCATTTTTATTTGCCTCCAAAATATTATTCAACTACTGCTAAAATGCTGTCCTGGCTGACGATGGTATATTCTTCATCATCAAACTTTACATTTGAACCTGCATACTGCTGATAGATAACCTTCTGACCAACCTTAACATTCATAGGAATGGTCTTTCCATCCTCATCAACCTTACCAGGGCCTACTGCAACCACTTCTGAATACTGTGGTTTTTCCTGTGAGTTACCTGTAAGTATGATTCCTGAAGCTGTTGTCTCTTCAACCTCTGCAGCCTTAAGAACTACTCTGTCACCTAATGGTTTGATAGTCATTTTTCATTCCTCCTTTTATCAAGATCCCTGGCAGCCTTTCCGCCGCCAAGAATGATTTTATCTTTTTTGTTTTAGCACTCATTAGTTCAGAGTGCTAACACAAATCATATTGTAACACTTTATATTTAAAAATCAACCCTAAATATTTATTTTCTGATCAAAAAACTAAAAAAGACTACCGCCATAATAACAGCAGATAGTCTTTTAAAATCATTTGTTTTTATATAACCCTTTATTTAGTACCTATTTTATGCTTCTGGCCGTAGATAAAAAGATACTGCTGGGCATATCCGGCATATTCACCGA
This sequence comes from uncultured Lachnospiraceae bacterium, assembly GCA_902795855.1. Lineage (GTDB taxonomy): Bacteria > Bacillota > Clostridia > Lachnospirales > Lachnospiraceae > Eubacterium_Q. Next base: position 1,378 of record CADBMW010000279.1, on the reverse strand, counting down.
ACTTATCATAAGCAAATGCTTCTATTTCAGATTTCGGTGTATCGACTCCAAAATACATTTCCTCACATATACGCTTCATCCAGACATCCACAGGAAATGCCTCTCTTCTTCCCAGACCAAAAAGCAGAACACAGTTTGCAACCTTTTCTCCGACTCCATGAATGGTCATGAGTTTTTCCTTTGCTTTGTCAGTGCTCATCTTTGAAAGCTCTTTATAAGATATCTCTCCTGAGAACACCTTTTCTGCAGCATCCTTAATATAAGGAGCTCTGAAACCGCACTTAGACGCTCTAACCTCATCCTCTGTAGCTATATAAAGCTGCTCAGCTGTAGGGAAGAATGCATCAAATTCAGAATCCAGTCTGTCAATCATGGTGACATCAAATTTAGTTCCCAGCTCTGCAGAAAGATTTTTTACAATCTGCTTTATCTGTGGAATCTGCTTATTCTGGGATATGATAAATGATATCAGCGTTTCAAAGAAATCCTGATTAAGTATCCTGAGTCCACTGTTTTCCTCAACAATTTCCTCAAGTCTTGGATCAGCTTTTATAATCCTTTCCTTAATCTCACTGTAATCCCTATCAAGGTCGAAATAATTCTTCCAGATAGTATCATATTCCCATTTTTCGGTATTATCGAAAATAAGTCTTACACCATCTGACGAAGGCTCTTCCTTAATATGAAGTATTCTGTTATTAGCGACTATATCGTATTCATATTCTCCGTAATTAAGACCGGTATCAGTACGTGCAAAGTGAAAGCACTGTCCGCATTCCAGAACATGCTCCAGATGAAAATCGCGTATATTTTCGACAATATAACTCTTATTCATATTACCTCAATGTATAAATAAAACTAATTAGATTTGTTCTCAGGTTTATATGAACTCTTCAGACCAACTACCCTGTTAAATACCATTTTATCAGGAGTTGAATCCTTGGTGTCCACTACAAAATATCCATTTCTGATAAACTGTACATGCTCACCCTTACCCAGAGCTCCTGAAGCTTTCTCAAGCTTTGCATTAACAACCTCAAGAGAATTTGGATTAAAGTTTAATGTGCCATCCTCATTCAGCTTGCCCTTCTCTTCATCTATCAGATTCTCATATAATCTGACTTCTGCATCCACGGCATCAGCTGCATTTACCCAGTGAATTGTTCCCTTAACCTTACGGCCTTCAAAGCCGCTTCCGGAACGGGTCTCAGGATCATATGTACAGTGAACGGCTGTAACATTACCATTTTCGTCCTTATCAAAGCCTACACATTTAACAAAATATGCACCTTTAAGTCTTACCTCATTTCCAGGGAAAAGACGGAAAAACTTACGAGGAGGCTCTTCCATAAAATCATCCTGCTCGATATAGAGTTCT
>CADBMW010000278.1 GCA_902795855.1 uncultured Lachnospiraceae bacterium | reverse complement strand
TTCTTTCCCAGCATTTCAGACATTGTAGACATAGCTACATTTCTCTTATCAATATTGCTTCCTTCCGGAACTCCGAGCCAACGCTGATTATCAGCTACATATACAGCATGATTCTTCACGATTTTGCCGTATTTCATACACATTTCATCCATACATCTGATGAAATCCGGATCCTTTTTCGCCTTTTTTACAACATCTTCTGAAATGACCTTATCCAGAGTGTTTGCGTAGTAATCTGTTGCGAACTTCTTCATTTTAACAGGGTCATTCTGTGTAAAAACATTGTCATCTAATTCTGTCGCTCTATATCTGACTGCCCTGCCCACACTAAGATCAGTAAGACCAGTTTGAATCAATTTATAATGACTAGCTGTAGTGATAGCATCGATTAAATTATGAAGGCCCGGGTACTTTTCCTTTAATTCATTAACAAGGTTCTGAGTATTTTTTGTTGTATCGACATCTGATGAAGGGGTAAAATAGCCGTCCACCGCTCCACCAGGCATATCAGCAACCTTTATAGGAATTCTTGAAGAAAATGAACCAGACTCTGAAACAATCGGAGCATCCCCTATATCAACTGTTATAGATCTGCCTAGACCTATAATCTCATCAAGAGTCAGGTTCTTATTTATTTCAGGATCTATTTCCTCGAATGCGACACTGTCCTTCATGAGGGTTTCTTTTATCTGCTTTGCAAGATCCTTCATCTTGCCTGAAATGCCCTCATTACTGTTCATTTTAATTACTTTGTCGCACTCTTCCAGTGCCTTCTTGTAAGTATCCTTAAAGGCCTTGATGGAAATCTCATCCAAAACAGGAAGATTGCCATTTTCATCAGGCACATAAAAATCTTCAGACAGATAGTTAATTGCCTGAACCCACTTACTAAACTCGTCATACCTTTCTTTATCTTCTTCAGAGACAACTGTCTGATTAATGCTGTTTGTAAACTCCAGAGCCTTCTGCTGCATCTCAGTCATATATACTTCTTTCATAGCACTCAGTATCCTTTCAAAGCATCCATTAACAATCTACAGCATCTATTTTACCTAAAATATAATAACAAAAGCGCAACAAACTAAAATGAAGTATCTCTTTAAATGAAGTATTTTCAATCAAAATTATAATGCTTTAACATTCTTATCTTTATTGCTACCAAGGCCAACGAGAATATCAGCATATGCGCAAATATCATAAGACTTCCTGCCTTATCAAATATATCTGTATCCCCTACCATCTTGAAGCCATCCATAATTGGTGGTGTTATAACGTGAAGTATCTTTAATAATGGAAAGACCTCGATCAAGCCAAATTTACACACAGCAAGAAGCGATACAAATATCACGCCTATCACAGCATATCTTGTCTGTCTGAATAACCTGTGGTGGAACAGATCTCCTAAGGCAATTCCGCATATCCCACTTCCCACCAGAAGCAGGCCACCAAAGATCACATCCTGAGGCTTAAGCGGCCTGACGAAAAAGTCAGGTATAAAAAGACTTCGAATGATCGGATATAATATAAGCACTAAGGCATATACCAGTGAAATGCTAACAAGCACCAGCTCACGCACTATATAGTAGCTGATATCTGAAAGGCTGTGAAAAAGAAGCACCTCCTCCTGGATATCATTTTCCTTCATCTGTATCATCATTGAAAAGAAAACACAGATTGCAAATTGGAAAAACCCAGAGAGCAAAAAGCTTCCACTTACCTGTTCAGGAAGAACACTATACATTGCCCCAAGAAATGCTATGGTTAATACCGTCGGAATAACCAGAACCGCACTTCTAAGCACCACATTCATTTTTAATTTATATAAACTAGATATATTCTTCAACGCCTGCCAGCTCCCATCCTTCCTTAAATATCTTAGTGACAGCTTCCTGTAAATCTTCCCTTTTTACTGTAAAAACGAGATTTTTATTTTGAGGTATCATATCCGGCCAGGCAGTCAGCTTATCATTCATTCGAACATAAACCTTAAACTGAGTCTTCGCCTGGGAACCTTCACTTACATCCTCAAGCTTTTCCAGTTTTCCTTCATTTATAGTAAATATGTGGTCGGACAGATTGTCCATCAGCTTCTTCTCGTGACATGACATGAATATGGTGACACCTTTATCTCTCAGCTGATTTACCTTATCAATAAAAACAACCTGGGAATCCATATCCTGTCCGGACAATGGTTCATCCAGCAGCAAAATATCGTGAGGCGCCATTAAAGCCTGAATCACACCCACCTTCTGCAGGCTGCCCTTGGACATATTCTTCATCTTCGTATGACGCATACTGTCCAGGAAAAAGTCCTGTATCAGCTTGTCAACATCAGTAAAGGACACTCCCTCCATATCCGCAACATACTGTAGATAGCTCTGCATCGGCAGCTCATTTCCAGGGAATTTCTCTGGAACATAGGAAAATCTCACCTTTTTGTGATACGATACCTGTCCCTGTTCAATACGGATAAGCCCACCAAGTATTTTCAGCATAGTACTCTTACCACATCCATTATGTCCGGCAAATGCTATAGATTCGCCCATCATAAAATTGTGGGAAACGCTGTCAATAACAGTTTTCCCACCATACGTTTTTGTCACATTTTCTAAAGTTATTATTTTTTCCATGAATAATCCTTCTATAGATTGAGCGCTTTTATGACCTCTCAGCAAGCAATCCTTCA
>CADBMW010000277.1 GCA_902795855.1 uncultured Lachnospiraceae bacterium | reverse complement strand
GGTTGCGATGGCTGCTATCGTATCTGATCTGTACATATTGCCATCATTCCCTGTCTTTTCGTTTCTTAATAATAATGAGTATTATCACTACAAGTGATACACCTGCTATGATAAACAGCAGTATAAGTGGAGCTTTGTCTCCTGTTGATGCTGTCCTCACTCCACTCTTATCATTTGTGGAGCTTCCTGCCGGTGAACTTACATCCTCATCTTCATCCGAATCATCATCGGAAGATTTCTTCGTGCTTGATTTCTTCTTAGTATTCTTCTTTCCCGGATCCTTTGAATTCTCCTTGCTGCTTTCGGTAACAGGCTCATTTTGAACCTCCCACTGAGCAGTAAAGGCATGATCACCGGTTACCACATAAGCATCTCCCGGATGATACTCTGAACCCTTCCAGTAAAGGAACTTGTAGCCCGCACGAGTAGGCGCCTCAATGATCTGAATGGTATCTCCCACCTTGGCACTTATGACTATGGCATTTGTGCTTCCTCTGAGAACTCCGCCGCTTGGATCAAATGAAAGGGAAGCCTCATCTCCCGTGCTTGGACGTTTAATCTCAACCACACTGTTTACTGCACCCTTCAGGTTGCCCTTACCGGCTATTGTTATCATTACCGCAGGTCCAAAGGACTTATCATAGCTGATGGTATAATCATCCTTATCTAAATCATAACCCTGAACACTTATCTTGATATTCTTCTCTAAATCTTCCCTGGTATCATAGGATGCATCATGAGATACCTTGGCCATGTCTGTAATATCCAGCTGGGCTATGGTAAATTCGATGATCTGATCTTCTGTAGAAGTATTTGTCATCTCATACCATCCATTTGCAGCAGGATTATCTCCAGGATTATCATTAACCCTGGCATATGGCGTATCCCCACCTACATACTGATAGTAGTCCTTGTCAGGATCCACAGTTGTATCTGTTGAAGGAGCATATACCGGCTCCACAAGCCAGTTAAAGCCGGCATCAGCCTTTGCTCTGACCTTATAGGTTCCCGCATTTTCAGCCACAGCATTTCCTAGATCATCTATGGTGACGCCATCACTTACAGGCTCAAGTGTAAAGCATACACCTGCATTCACACCTATCTGCTGCTGGAAGTTATAGGTCAGCTCATGTCCTTTCGGAATATCTATACTATTTGTAAATTCGTATTCATAATAGGATTCTGTACTTGGACGCATTCCATCCTTAAGAGCTATGGCACGAAGTGTAAATATACCATTTACCGTATGAGCACCATTTCTCTCAACCAGAATGTTTTCGCCGTCATATCTTGTACTTGCTGCAGTTGGCTCGCTTCCGTCTATTGTATAATAAATCACTGCGCCTTCAGTCTTACTGCTGAGAGTAACCAGCTGATCAGCAAGATATTTACCGGAGGTAATGGATGCCTTAGGTGAATTTACTGCAGGAGCTTCGTCCACTCCCACATTCACAGTTACATCCAGATCTATTTCATTTGGATTTAATACAGTATCAGGAAGAACTACTGTTCCCGCTGCTGTCCATACAGCCGCATCCAGTGGATCAGTTCCACTTACCTTAACAGGAGCTTCCCATATCATCTCGGCATCCAGTTCTTTTCCTTCGTCTACCACAATCTTTGTAGTTGCCGGAAGAACCGCTGCCACTTCGCTTTGTCCGGAGTTATGATCAAGTCCGCTTATATTTTCCACAGGCTTGATTCCCGAAAGGGTATATTTTATAGGATCAAAGAGTCCGCTTACGCTATTATCATCAACATTGAATGTAGCCTTGGCATCATTGAAATATGCCTTAATGTTATAGGCCGCCACGAACTTCGCTTCGATTCTTTCATAATCTACAGTACTGCCGTTAGGTCTTACCTTGATATATGAATTACCGCTTCCATCCTGCTTTGGAGCAAGCTTTACAGTTGGTGCATAGGATACAAGGTACTGAGCTTTTCCATCCTCAGGTACCGGAGCCCATGTAATCTCCAGGAAGTCCGGATCAACTTCATATTCATTTTCAATACTAACCACCAGTTTTGCAGTATTCGGAAGTGGCTTTCCTGCCTCAGGGGCATCCATGGTAACTCTTGCCTGCCTGAGTACCGGAACATATTTAGCTGTGATACTAAGGGAGTTTTCAGTAAGTTCCGTAGGAATGGTAACATCTATACTCTTATCAGTTTCTGTACCACGAAGGATGGTTACGCCTGATTCGCCCATATCCCATTCTACAAATTGTTCACTGGTAACATCCGGTGCATCGATGGTAACAGTCGCTCCCTGAATAGTACTATATTCAACATAAGGAACTGACGTGTCAGGAAGCATTGTACTTAAATCCAGAGTATTTACAGTAAGAGTCACATCCGCTTCAGGCTGGATTTCTCCGCCGGTATCACCGGTAGGAGCGAATACCACTGTTATGATTATACTTCCGTCAGCTGAGTTTAAACTAACATTTACAGACTGAACCTTAGAGGCTGAGTCGCCGAAGGCAGAGCCAGTTACCACAGGCGCAAAAATCCTGTCAACAGACTCGTCCATAGGAACAGTTATCTTAGCTGTATAAACCGTGGACTGAAGAGCCTCAGAACCATTCAGAACAGGAACTGTCTTTCCTGCTCCATCATAGCTCCAGCTGATGGAGAATTCATCCTTCTCATCATCGGCATCTCCCCATTTAACAACTGCCTTGTCATCCAGAACTGTACCTTCGAAAGGTGCTGTCGCATCCACAAATACTTCGCTTATCTTAGACTTATACTGTGCTGTAAATGTCAAAGAATAAGCAGCGCTAAAGCCGTCACTTCCACCCTTTGGCATGGTAAATGTCACACTCTTTGATTCTTCTTCGCCATTCTTGAAAAGCTTGGCAGTGACATCATTTCCCTCGCCATCGGTGACAACCCACTTATCAAATATCATGCTGTCAGGAACAGTTGCTGCTACTGTAGCATCATTTTCTTCCTTATAGGTAGATTCAACTTCCTTGTCCGTTATGCCGCCATCAGTATCTTCCTTAGTGATAACCTTAACCTGATGCTTGTCATTCAGGACTCCGATATAATATATTTCTTTTTCACTATTTACGCCGTAGGATCTGGCATAGGTGGTTATCTTAAATAACTTGGAAGCATCACCCTCATCTACTGAAAGGTCTATGCCGCCGCGATAAATCATTTCCTTTTCGATGATCTCCGAGCTTGAATCGCCGTCGGTTACATCCTCCAGATCATAATAGATAGCCTCGCCTATGGTATTTGTCTCAGGCTTGGCACTGCCTACGATTCCCACCTCCAGGATTACCTTCTGGTCACCTGTAAATGCATTGGCTGTTCTGTCATCAGGAAGAAGTTCTTCACCTTCAACGGTCTGGGCAGCCGGCATATCAACTGTATGGTTTCCGCCCCAGTCTATAATATATTCTTTCTGAGCTTCCTCACTGTCATAATAGCTGTCATAGGTTCTCGTCCAGGCTATATTGATTTCCGGATAGTGGTTTGCAAGTATGGAGCCAATATGCTTCTTTAATGTCATGGTATACATCATGTAAGCACCATCAGCATTTGTAACCCATTTCCTGCCACTAGGATAAGTGTAGTCCTCATCTATTTCCGAATCCCAGTCTCCATCTGTAAAGGAGAAGATCATATTTGCAATTATCGGCCAGTCATTCTCCAGCTTGGAAACCTCCTCTGCCGGAAGATAATCCAGAGCTCCTGAATTATCCACCAGATCCCAGAAGTATTGTATATATTTCATCTTGGTTTTATCATCCAGAGAATTCCAGTCACCCAGAACATCATCAAAAAGATTTATTAAATCAACACCAGTGAGGCTTACGACTGACATGGCGTCTGTAATGGCTCCTGCCTTCTCAGCTATTCCTGCCGATTCCTCATCTGAGAGACTGAATACCAGCTTCATGGCATCACGCATAGACTTTTGGATGGTACCATATTCCTTACCATCCAGAGCAAATTGCTGATTACTCCAGACGTCACGACTGGTTACACTGTATTTCTGGAAGAAGGCAAGAAAATCATCTATAAAATCTTCCCTGTATGATCCATCGTAATCACCTGTCTTTCCAAAGGTCATAGGAAACATCTGGACTCCCTGGGTTACAAAAAGATCATCAAATGGCATAGAAGAATCTATGGACGCAAGATTCTTCAGCATCTTTTCACGTCTGGTATTATATTGATCAAATAATAAAGAGCTTTCACCCTTTGCAGGGGCCTTTGTTTTCAGATGCTGATTATCAGTGTAATTGGTTACAGATGATATACCTGAAACTCCCACTCTTTTCTGTCTTCCTGAAGCATATGCCTCTGATTTTGACACTCCGCCGGCGGTAGTACCCGGAATATAATGATCTACTCCATAATGCTTAAATCCCATTTCAACAGGACCTACAAGAGGTACTATATCTCCTGCATTTATCAGATTATGAATGCAATAATAACAGGTTTTATCTGTCAGCTTCTCAGCCATATCGGTTCCGCCCTTTGCAGGCTCACATGGATAAGCAAATACCTGGTTACCCAGGGCAGTTCCGTCAGAATCATAGCAGTACTTTTCTATAAGTCTTTTACTTGTTAGATTTGCCGTAGCTCCGGCACGGGAAAAACCTGAAACCCAGAATTTTACTTTTCCGGCTTCCAGTTCATCCTCCAGCTCATATTTAGAAATATAATATTCTATGGATTTAATAACTCCATCAGCAGCCTCTGAGAATCCCTGAGCTTCTCCACCTCTTTCGCCGCCTCTTCCCAGAGTAACATTGCTGGCCCATTCAGACTCGTATCCACCGCCTCGGACCGCAACAGGAATAAGAGTATAATCTGTATCCTCAAGGTTATCTCCGTTATAATGCTGGAGCTTTTTACTTCCTATTATGACACCTATGGTATCTGTTCCAGGCTTGCTGACATCACTGTCATTAACATAGATATTCTGATCCGGGCAGCCAATATCTGCCAGGAACTGACGTGCTCCGGCATGCTTATATTTATACATATCCAGATCGTTTACGCCTTCTCTGAGGTAGGTTCCTCCAAAGGCAAGATTCCAGGATGCAGTAGCAAGGTGATCATTATAAGTCTTTGGGTCTCCAAAGAAGAGTCCGTCCGAATAGTAATAAAGTGAATCTGTATCCTCTACGTTGCTGTCGGTTTTCTCATGATGGAGAAATCCACGAATAAGGGCATATTCTCCATTTGCCGCTTTTTCTCCACCAGCCTTTACTCTGGCTACAATCTTCGGACCGGCCTCAGCAGGTGAAAGTGTCACCTTTTCAGGCTTTTCTATATCATGACCTACACCATCATATTCTGTTCCTTTTTTTACATAATAATGTCTTCTGCCCCATAAAATAGATTCATCAAAACTGTAGGTTATTACATAATCTTTATCATCTGAAGTAAAATACTGTCTTTGATCTGATGTCTGTTCAGATGAAATCTTATGATAATAAGGCGCAGAAGTTATCTTATTGTAATATCCCAGATGAATATCCGCTCCCCTGGTCAGTGCTGTGAGCATACGGGAGGAACCATCTTCAAGAGTCAGATTTCCCTTTTCATTATCCTTTATAATGGTTTTTCCATTTACATTGAAGCCGGTATCAACATCGGATTCAACAAACACACCATAGTTTTTATTTCCTGTAACAGTACAGTCAGCTATGGTTGTATCATCATTTTCAACATAAATTCCGCCGCCCAGTTCGCTGGCTGTATTATTTTTTATATCAAGGCCTGTAAGGCTGATATCCTCCTCAGTGGTATATACACCGCCACCCTTTTTGGCTTTGTTATCATGAATGATAAGCCCACTTACAGTTACCTCATCATTCCAGATATATAATCCACCGCCAAGTCCATTTGTATCATTTCCGCTTACGGTAGATTTTCCATCTCCCTTTATTACAAGCTTTTCTCCATCCAGATCAATACCACCACCATCGCTTCTGGAGAAGTTATAATCTACATGGGAATTAACCAGCTCGATACGCATATTATTGCTATTGCTTCCAAAGATACCACCACCGTCATTCTGAGCATGACAGCCTGTTATAGTGGAATTATTTAATACTACACTGGTATTACCACCCACAATCCATATACCGGCACCGAATCCGCTTCTGGTTCCGGCTGAATCGTACCATGGAACCTCTGCACGACAGCCGGCTATAGTAACATCGTTTAATACAAGATTACACTGGTCCTTAACGTGGATACCTCCAGCACCATTTGTGCTGCTGCCACCGGTCAGGACACCTCCGTAGAAAGTTGTCCACTTGTCAGCCACAGCATCTGAAGACTTACTGTTGTAGACCGGCTCGTTATGTGCGGTTTTTTCCGAACCTCCATTTATGATAAGAGTAGATCCGGACTCCATATCTATAAGCTCGCCATTAAACTCCCAGCCACTTTCTTCGGCAGAGTTATCTCTGTCAAATACAAAGCTGTTCATATTTAAAGTTGCACGACAAGAAGCCGGGATGATAAGCCGCTCGTTAAAATCACTATCAACGGCTGCATCCCAGTTAGACTTCATCTCTATGGTAACAGCTTTTCCTTTGTAATCATCTTCAAGATCGTCCCGAAGCTTGTCAAAGTCAGTGTAGTTCTTTCCGTTCAAAGAACCTATGACCGTTGCAGCCCGGGTCGGAAGCGCAGGAATGCTGGAAAGCAGCATTCCTAAAGCAACCGATAGAGTTGTAAATCTCTTAAATGATTTTTTCATATTTATCCTCACGATTCATGAATTTACGCTAAAATATACTAACCATAAATTTTAACACATGCCATGAGGTTGTTCAATATTAATTAGGTCCCATCAAATTTTTTGGCTGATTCTGCTCCACCTCTTTATTATTCTGATTTGCAGGCTGTTTAGCATTGTATTGCTTTTCAGATATTTTAGCGATATTCTTCATAACCTCAGGATCCTT
>CADBMW010000276.1 GCA_902795855.1 uncultured Lachnospiraceae bacterium | reverse complement strand
TAGCAGAAACGTCCCTACTCGCTCATTTCTGCTTCCAGTTCACGGATGTAAGCTTCAAGCACCTTGTGCCGCTCCTCTGCTATTTTCATGGCTTCGGGTGTGTTGATTCCATCCTTCAGCAAAAGCAGCTTTTCGTAAAAATGTTTCATGGAGTCTTCTATACTTCGACCATGACCGCCTCCGTAGGCAAAGGTTCTGGCAATTCCGATGGCTCCCATGGCATCCAGTCTGTCAGCATCCTGAACAATGCAGCCTTCTATTGATTCCGGCCTCCGGCCCTTGTTTTTGCTAAATGATACTGAATTTATGACCTGACATATTTTGTCTGTTTTATCAGCATTCATGCAAATGCTATCCAGAAATCTTCGGGCGTTTTCATTATTCTCAGATTCAAAGAGCTTGTGATCATCCGCATCATGAAGGATCGCCGCAAGACATATAACCTGACTGTCAGCATCAGGATAATGCTCTGCGAGTTTTGCTGCCGTCCTGAAAACTCTTATTGCATGACTCACATCATGACCATCTGAATTACCTTCAAAGAGCTCTGTAATATATTTGATTGCTTTCTCAATTAATATATTATTTCTCATTTTTATGTAAACCTGTATATATGTTATATAAAACAAATTTAAAACCAAGCTCAGCTTGCTAATCAACAAAAACTTCCCACACCTCATCCGTCAGCTGATAAAATCAGCTGACACCTTGGTCTCAAGGGGAAGGCAGAATATGAATATTTAACTTAAAATCAGCTTCATAAGCTCATGATTTTCATTTTCCGGATCTATATTGAATATATCAATCTTCTCCCTGTCAGAGCTTCTATGGGAAAATGCAGGAAACAGGAATCCAAACTCCGGTCTGCCCACCTCATAATCTCCATCAAAGGGAGCTATGGCTCCGATTATAAAATCATAGATTTCCTCCGAGCCTTCAATCCACTGACCGTCACTCCCCTTCTGAGGAATGTCATATGTACCGAAATATACCATAATGGCATAATCATGAAGGGCCTCGTACTTTTCCATGATCACCTCATACAAGATACTGAGCAGCGCATCATCCTTAAGAGCCGTTTCCTTGATTCCGGTAAGCAGCGCCCACATGCTGTCCTTCCGGCCAGCCCCTTTAGGGAATGAGTATTCCTTCAGCTGTTCATTTGTCCTTGCAAATGGTATGGCCTTGGCAATCTCAAGATTCTTCTTTTTATCCGTTTCAGAAAGCTTCCCAAAATGGATATTAAAGGTTCCATCAATATCCCCGGGTTCTGTAATATAACAACCGGCCACCCTTGAAAAGCAGGTGCGCTTAGGCGTCATTCTTCTCGTAAGTTCCAGCATATCATCTCTGTTAATCATAATCTTCCCTATCCTTTTTTATAGAAACTTCCCCATTGACTCATTCTGTGTATGTGCGGCTAAGCAGTTCTTCAAGTCTTTCTTTAACTGAGGCGGGCTTTGTGATGACGGCGTCGCCTCCCAGGGCGATGAGCCAGCCGTAGAACTGATTGCTCACTGCTATATCTACGTTTACGGTGAAATGCTCGTCGTCTGCATATCGCATGCTGACATCATTACCAAACTGATCTACTATTACATTTGATAAGTAGTTTTTGCATTTCAGGGTGACGGTCTGCTCTTCACCATCAAACATACGAAATCTCTTCTTTGTATATACGGCCTTATCCTGTCTCTTGAAAAGCTCAGATCCTTTTCTTCGTTTCTGAACTATCTCAATGTTGCTCATCTTGTCTACACGATAATGCTTCAGCTTGTTATTCTCCGCATCAAAACCAATCATGTAATAATTCTCGTCATCCCAGCACAGTGCCCAGGGACTGATCTGATAAACCCTTCCATCATGACGGTATTCCTTTTCGCCCCTGGTATTCCAGCTGAAATACTTAAACCGGATCTGATGCCCATCTGTTATGGCCGTATGAATTGCATCTATAGCATAGTAGATAGTCTCGTCCATATTTTTGATTCGGCCGGCAACGTATACCTCACGTTCCAGAAGCTTTCCATCATAATTACTCACCAGAGATTCCAGCTTTTTGATAAGCTCTCTGGTCTTACGGACGGTAATAAATTTCGAAGACTGGATGGCATCCACCAGAAATTTTAATTCCGCAATTTCAAAATCCCTGTTACCACAGTGATAATAGGTCTGTGGTCCCATACGTTCCTTCAGAATTTCAATACCAAAAACATTCAGCGCTTCTATATCGTCATAAACACTTTTTCTGTTGGCATCTATGCCGTAGCTGTTCAGCTTGGAAATGATCTGCGGCATAGTCAAATAATGATCATCATCTGTTTCTTCACGAAATATCTTCGAGAGATAGAGTAACTTTAGTTTTTGATTACTTCCCCTTGCCATAAGCATATTCCCCTTTTTAAATTTTCCTATCCATGGCTATCATTATACCATAAGAGTACTTAAAGGGACATCAGAAATACTTCGCACTTAAATATAAATAGTGGTATAATGACATAAGTGTCAAAAGTCAAAATGCGTTCCTGCTTGCAGGAAAAGCATATTGACCTTATGACACGCTGAAACACGAGAAAATAGCATTTTTCGTAGAAAAATAGCGGTTTTCGAGTGTTTCCAGGAATGCGAGAGTTTTCGAAGAAAACGGAGCAATCCGTATGTCATAAATGACATAAGTGTCAAAAGTCAAAATGCGTTCCTGCTTGCAGGAAAAGCATATTGACATAAGTGTCAAAAGCCAAAATGCTGAAACATAAGGAAGTAGCAATTTGCGAAATATAAAAAAATGAAATCAAATTTCCAAATCAGAAAAATCAAACGTAAAAAGAAAATACACCTTCTGAAGCAGACGAAGGTTAACCACCCTCGTCATCGTTTTCAGGATGAGTATGATGCTGCCCGGGAGTGGTGTGAAAGCCAGCCTATGAGGGATATGTATATCAGAAGCAATGACAATCTGAAGCTGCATGCTTCTTTTCTCCCTGCTGAAAATGCAAAACGATATGTCGTAATGTGTCACGGATACAGAGGCACCCGTTTCGGAAGCTCAGCCCACATCGCCAAATTCCTCCACGAAAACAAATGCTCTCTTCTGCTCATCGATCAAAGATGCTGCGGTGAAAGTGAAGGCAGGATTATCACCTATGGTGCAAAGGAACAATACGATATCATCAACTGGCTGAAGCTTATAGATAAGATAAATGTCAGACGGCTTCCGGTTTATCTTTATGGTCAGTCCATGGGTGCAACCTCTATCTTACTGGCGTCAGGACACAAGCTCCCCGGAAATGTTCACGGCCTTATAGCAGACTGTGGTTTCCATTCCATGAAGGAGGAACTCCAGGACATTCTGAAGAACTGGTTCCATATTCATTTGTTCAATCCCATCATAAGACGTATAGATTTTCGTAACCGCGTATTTGGAGGCTTTTCACTAAATGATACCGACACCACTGAAGCCCTGAAAAGAAACACTCATCCTATCCTTTTTTTCCACGGTGAGGAAGATACTTATGTATGGCCTGTAAACACCATTAAGAATTATCAGATATGCAGAGCTCCAAAGGAGATGGTAATCATTCCAAATGCTAAACATCTCTGCAGTTCCTTTGAGGCGCCGGAGCTTTACAACTCAAAAATAATATCATTTTTCAACAGATATGACGACTTATCAAACACTTTATAGCAAACTGTTTGATATGTTTCGGTCAATTTTCATGGATGTGTTCATTAAGTCCTTTGGGGTATAGAAATCCTTTTTTATATGTGTTAAGGTCTCGCCTGTAAACGAGAAAAACATATTTAAAAGGGAATGGACAAGGGAGGTTACATTCATGAGAAAAGAGTATCCACTTACAGCGGCACAGAACATGCACTATCAATGGATTAAGGAATACAAGACACAGCAGGTTTCCGGTGTCAGCATTGTAGCAGCACTGAAGTTCAATATGGACTTTGGCCTGATGAAGAAATGTATTCAGTTGGAAATAGAACGTTACGGATGTCTGAGACTTCGTTTCACAGCGCCTGATAAAGACGGAAATGTAACACAGTACATCGTAAAGAAAGACTCCACTGACATTCCTATCAAAGATTTAACCCACATGACAATGAATGAGGCAGACAACCTCATGCAGAGCTGGGCATATGAAACATTAGACGGTAACAACCGTTCAATGTGTCAGTTTTATCTGATGAAGCTTCCTGATGGTTACAACGGTTTCTTCGTTCACATGGATCACAGACTTATCGATTCCTGCGGACTTGTAGTAATGGTAACTGACCTGATGCAGCTTTATACACATTACGCCTTCGGCACTAAGCATCCTGATGATCTGGCAGATTTCGAGAAAGTGCTTGAATCCGATCTTAAGAAAGCAAGCAACGAAAAACGTTTTGCTAAAGATAAAAAATTCTGGGACGATCAGCTGGATCAGCTGGGCGAACCACTCTACTCTGATATTCAGGGTCCATCTGTTCTTGAAGCAGCAAGAAAGAAACATAAGAATCCTAAACTTCGTTCTGCAGACATCGAAAGACAGCAGCTCTTCGTAGCAGTTAAGGATTATGTGCTGGAACCTGATCCTACAAAATGGCTGATGGATTTCTGTATGAATCATCAGCTGTCCATGACAAATCTTCTTCTTCTGAGTATCCGTACCTACCTTTCAAAGGTTAACAACGGACAGGAAGATATCACAATTGAAAATTTCATTTCCAGAAGATCTACTCATGATGAGTGGACATCCGGCGGAAGCAGAACCATCATGTTCCCATGCCGTACAGTGATAACTCCGGACACAGATTTCCTTTCCGCAGCTTATCAGATTCAGGATATTCAGAACAAGATCTATATGCACAGCAATTACGATCCTGAACTTATCCGCAAGGAAATGAAGAAGCGTTATAAAACTCCAGATGATACAACCTATGAAAGCTGCTATCTCACCTACCAGCCAATGCCGGTACAGGTTAGCAACCCAATGCTGAAGGGAATAGATGTTCACTCCAAATGGTTTGCAAACGGAGCAGCTACAAAGAAGATGTACCTCACTGTTTCACATACACCTTATGGAGGAATGAATTTTTCATATCATTATCAGACAGTCTGCCTTGAAGAGCATGACATGGAACTTCTGTACTACTACATGATGAGAATCCTCTTTAAGGGAATCGCCGAGCCGGATATGACCATCGGTGAGATCATGGAGCAGGTTTGATTAAATCAGCACACCTCATCCGTCAGCTGATATAATCAGCTGACACCTTTTCTCGTCTCCGACTCGGTCAGTCGGCCTAAAACGTGTGCCACCGGCACACAGGCCGTCCTCAAGGGGAAG